>NZ_JBFTKI010000005.1:0-240591 GCF_056395875.1 Arthrobacter sp. 05T45
GGATGCACACGCTGCACAAAATTTGAAACCAGCCAAATAACACCAGACCACACCACGGGGTGGCGGGCCCGGCAAATTCAACCAATTCAATACAATAAATTGGTATCAACAAACTTGGCACACTATTGAGTTCTCAAACAACAGACACATTCGAATACTTGCCGAAACAATTCATTTCCATGAATTCTTTATTCCGCTTTTCTTCGCTGCGATGTTTACAGCTTATTTCATTCATTTCCACTTTGCAAATTCGCGATTTTCATCGGAATTTCGCTTTGCGGAGCGAATCCGCCCAGCAGAATTGAAGCAATTTTCATTATGTGCGCCTGGCGCATGAAGAATTGCTTCTCATTTGTGGGGGTTTGTCACCACTCAACGGCGGCAACTCAGAAAACAATACACGCTCCTCCCCGGCCGTGCAAATCGGCCGGGAAGGAGCGTGCAGGTGCGTTTTCGGTACCAGTCAGGATCCGCTACCAGTCAGGATCCCGTGCTGGTCAGGGCGCGGCGACTTCCACTGTTGCCAGGTTCTTCTTGCCCCGGCGCAGAAGCAGGTAGCGCCCGTGCAGCAACTCGCTGGCCGCAATAACGGCGTCCGGGTCAGATACCTTCGCATTGTTGACGTAGGCGCCGCCCTCCCCCACAGTGCGGCGGGCGGCGGACTTGCTCTCAGACAGACCGGAGGCGACCAGCAGCTCGATGATGCCCAGGGCGCCGGCGTCAACCGTGGCGGAGGGCAGCTCGGAGGTCGCCGCCTTCAGTGTCGCTTCGTCCAGTACGGAGAGGTCGCCGTTGCCGAACACCGCGGCGGAAGCCGCAATGACCTTCTCCGTGGCGTCCACGCCATGGACGAGCGAAGTCACCTCGTAGGCCAGCTTTCGCTGGCCCTCGCGGGCGAAAGGCCGTTCGGCGATCGCGAGCTCCAGTTCCTCAATCTCGGCGCGGCTCAAGAAGGTGAACACTTTGAGTCGGTCCGCGACGTCGGCGTCCGCCGTGTTGAGCCAGAACTGGTAGAACGCGTACGGGCTGCACATGGTTGGATCCAGCCAGATCGCGTTGCCCTCGCTCTTGCCGAACTTGGTGCCGTCAGAGTTGGTGATGAGCGGCGTTCCCAGGGCGTGGACGTGCTTGCCCTCAACCTTGCGGATGAGCTCGGTGCCACTGGTGAGGTTGCCCCACTGATCCGAGCCGCCGGTCTGCAGCATGCAACCGTAGTCGCGGAACAACTGAAGGTAGTCCATGCCCTGCAGGATCTGGTAGCTGAACTCCGTGTAGCTGATGCCTTCGTCGGAACTGAGGCGGGAGGCAACGGCGTCCTTGCGGAGCATGGTGCCGACACGGTAGTGCTTGCCGATCTCGCGCAGGAAGTCGATGGCGCTCAGGGGCGCCGTCCAGTCCAGGTTGTTGACCATCCGGGCCGCGTTGTCGCCCTCGAAGCTCAGGAACCGACGGACCTGGGCCTGAAGGTAGCCCACCCACTCGGACACGGTGTCCTTGGTGTTCAGGGTGCGTTCCGCCGTCGGACGCGGATCACCGATCAAGCCCGTGGAGCCGCCCACGAGTCCGAGTGGCTTGTGGCCGGCCAACTGGATCCGGCGCATGAGCAGCAGCTGGACCAGGTTGCCCAGGTGCAGGCTCGGCGCGGTCGGATCGAAGCCGCAGTAATACGTCACGGGGTCGCCGGCGAGGAGCTTTTCGAGCTCCGCCTCATCCGTGGAGACGTGGACAAGGCCGCGCCATTTCAGCTCCTGCCAGATATTGGCAAAGCTGGGATCGTTCTGCTGGGCATCGAGAATATTTAGCTGGGACACGGAATCTAAGTTAGCAGGATCAACCGGGCCGCTGCGCAGGTGACGCCCGCCGGCCCGGGCCTACTCCTCGATGCCTGCCGGGACTCCGGCGGCGGCGATGAGCCGCAGGCGCTGGGTGGGCCGGGTCATGGCCACGTACAGGTCACCCACCCGGCCGTGCTCGTGGTTGAGCATGTCGGTCGGTTCCAGGACCACGACGCCGTCGAATTCCAGCCCCTTCGCCTCGCGGGGACTGATCACCACGATGTCCTGCGCGTAACTCCCGGCGCCCGTCCCGACCCGGTGGCCGTACACGGCCCGCAGTGCCGCGCTGGCCTCGGGGAGAAGGCCGCCGTCGGCGATGACCGCCAGCAGGCCGCCCTCGATGGCGTCCAGTTCCTCCGGAAGCACCTCGACGAGCTTGTTGACGATCTGGCCCTGGCCGACTTTGTCGATGACCGGGGACCAGCGCCCTTCCCGCACGGCCTTGGGCGCCGAAACCACCAGTCCGGCCGCGGTCGCCATGCGGGCTGCGGCCTCGGCGATCTGGGACGGGGTGCGGTAGTTGACGGTCAGCTCCTCGAGCTGCCAGCGGTCGCCGAACATGGGGCCCAGGGCGCTGTGCCAGGAGTTGGCGCCGGCAACAGAACTGGTCTGCGCGATGTCGCCCACGATCGTGAAGGACTTCAGCGGGCAGCGGCGGACCAGCAGCCGCCACTGCATGGGTGACAGCTCCTGCGCTTCGTCCACGACAATGTGCCCGAAGGCCCAGGAACGGTCCGTGGTGGCACGCTCTGCCGCGGTCAGCCGCGTCTCACGCTCCTGGTTCTGGTCCACCAGGTCTTCGGCCGTGACAAGGACGTCCACACCGGCGGTTTCCATGTTGACCAGGGTCTGCTTGGCGTTGGCCAGGTCGCGGGCCCGGTCTTGTTCCTGCTGCGCCAGGCCGCGCCCGGCGGCGGCATCAAGCTCGCCGAGCAATTCGGCAGCCTCGTCCAGCAGCGGAACGTCGGACTCGGTCCAGGGCGAATCGGCCGGGCGGAGCAGCAGCGCGCGTTCTTCCGGGCTGAGGTTCGGGGTGCATGCCTCGAGGATGGCCGGCTTGCTGAGCAGCTCCCCCACGAGTTTCTCCGGGGTCATCGGCATCCAGCACAGGTTCAGGGCGATCCGGACATCCCGGGCCGAGCGGACATCCTCCGCCAGGTACGAGCGGTCGGCGTTGTTGCCGATGTTGCCTGCCTCCACCAGCTCCGTCATCTGCTCGGTCAATTCGCGGAGCAGGATCTTGACGAAGGAGACGCGGGCCTCGTTGTGCGGTTTGCCCGTGGCGCGCGCCCTCTCCTTGGCGCGGCGGACCTGCCTGGGTGTGAGGACCAGTTTGCGGCCGTCCACCTCAAGGGTCCGGTTTCCGGCCGGAATGCGCTGCCGGTTGGCCACGGCGTTGGCGACCACCTCGGCCATGTCGAGCCGGCCCTTGATGGCGGCGACGGCGGAGTCCGGCTCGGCCACGGCGGTGATGCCGGGCATCAGCCGGCCCAGGCTCGCCATGACGACGCCGGTCTCGCCGAGCGAGGGCAGCACGCGTTCGATGTACTTCATGAAGGACGACGTCGGCCCCACCAGCAGGACGCCGGCGCTCTTGAGCCGGTCCCGGTGCGTGTAGAGCAGGTACGCGGCGCGGTGCAGGGCGACAGCGGTCTTGCCCGTGCCCGGGCCACCCTGGACCACGAGGGCGCCGGAGATGGAGGAACGGATGATCCGGTCCTGCTCGGACTGGATGGTGCCGACGATGTCTGACATCCGGCCCGTCCGCTTGGAGTTCAGGGCAGCCAGCAGGGCACCCTCGCCCTGGAGCGAATCGTTGTCGGCGAGCATGCCGGCGTCGAGCACGTCATCCTCGATTGCCTTGACCTCGCGGCCCTGCAGGATCAGGTGGCGGCGGCGGCGGACGCCCTGCCGGTCGAATGCCGTGGCCTGGTAGAAATGGCCGGCCTCGGGCGCACGCCAGTCCACCATGAGCCGCTGCAGGTCCTCGGTGGTCAGGCCGATGCGGCCGATGTACTGGGCCTCCCCGGAATCCAGGTCCAGGCGTCCGAACACGAGCCGGTCATCGACGGCGTCGAGCTGGGCGAGGCGGTCCTCGTAGAGGGCGGCGAAGGCATCACGTTCGGAAACGTTCTGCATGGTGCCCACGGCACCGGCCCGGCGCACCTGGGCCAGCTGGGTGCGCTTCTCCGCCCGCAACTCATCGAGCCGGGCGTAAAGTCCGGCCACATAGTCGCGTTCATGGGCCAAATCAGCGTCGTGCATCGAACGTTCCCCTATCGAAAAAGACAGACCCACCATTCTACAGCCATTTCGGCGGCACGGCTGTTGCATGTCGCCGAACAATGCCAAGGCAGTCTTCGTCAGGGAATTCTACCGACACGTCCCGGATGGTCCAGCCCGGCAGGCCCGCTAGATCCGCAACAGGGACCGGACGTTGTGGCCGGTCAGGGCCGTGCGGCCGCCAAGATCGTCGAGTTCCATGACCACACCGATGCCGGCCACGTGGATCCCGCACCGCTCGAACAGCCGCGCCGCGGCGCCGAGCGTGCCGCCCGTGGCGAGCACGTCGTCGAGGATCAGCACCCGGCTCCCCGGCGCCAGGTCCGTGGTGTGCAGCTCAAGGGTGGCGGTGCCGTACTCCAGGGCGTAGTCCTCGGAGAACACCTCGCGCGGAAGCTTGCCGGCCTTGCGGACCGTGATGACCCCGGTCCCGGTGGCGTAGGCGGCGGCCGCCGCGAGCAGGAAGCCGCGGGCCTCCACTCCGGCGACGGCGTCGAACTGGCCCTGGAAAGGTCCCACCAGGGCATCGACGACGGCCCCGAAGGCGGCGCCGTCGGCGAACACCGGGGTCAGGTCCTTGAAGCTGACCCCGGGTTTGGGATAGTCCGGGATGGTGGCGCACAGGCTCTTGATCAGCTCATCCACCGGCATTGCAGTCGTCGTCTGGTTCGGGTCGCTTTGATTCACCCATCCACCTTACTGGCTGGTAGCGGGAAGCCTCCCGGGCCCCGGCCTCCCGGCCCGCCAGCTCCGCGGCAACCCGCCGGCCATCGAATGTTCACGCTGTCGGTGCCGGATTCGCCGCTCCTGTCCATCCCGCCGGTGATTGAATGCTCGAATGCGACACGAAATCGTCCTCTCCGGCCATGGGATTCGGCTGGTTCCGCTGGCCCCGCACCATGCGGCAGGCCTCTTCGATTTTGTGGACGCCGGCATGTGGGCAGGCATGGCGGCGCCGATGCCGGGGACTGCCCGCGAGCTGGCGGCGCTGTTCCGGTCACGGCTGGAGGATCCCGCCACCATCCCGTTCGCCGTGACGGACGGGCGCACAGGGGCCCTGCTGGGCACGACGTCCCTCCGCGGCTACGTTCCGGACCAGCAACGCCTGGAAATCGGCGGAACATTCTACGGGCGGCAGTTCTGGGGCAGCCACGTCAATCCGGCGAGCAAGCACATGCTCCTCGTCTACGCCTATGAGGTACTGGAAGTGGACCGGGTGGCTTTCCGCTGCGACGCCCGCAACACCCGGAGCGCGACGGCGATCGAACGCCTCGGCGCACAATTCGAGGGGGTCCTCCGCGGCCACCGCGCGGCGCCAGGCGGGGGACGCGCGGACACCGCCGTCTTCTCGATCCTCTCGCAGGAGTGGCCGCACGTGCGCGAGGACCTGCGGCGCCGGCTCGCCCCCTTCGCCGTCGGCGCCGGCTACTCGCTGGGCAGCTTCGCAGCCACCTGGAACCCCTAATGCCCTGCCGCTGGAGGCAAGGCGTCCGGATGAACGGGAGGCCCGGCATCTGGAGGCACGGCATCTTGAGGCACGGAGTCCGGCTCCGGCGGGCGCAGGAGTTCGTTGGCAAGCCCGTAGGAGACGATGTCCAGCGCTTTTCGGAGCGCGCGTTCGGCGTCGAACCGCCCGGCTGCCACGCGGCTCAGCCGGGCGTAGTCCCCGGCCCATCCGGACCGGCGGAACCTGTCGGCGTCACCGTGAAGGAGCCGTCCATAGAGGACGTCCTCGAACAAGTCATGGTCGGCCAGGGCGATGTCGGCCATCAGCGCCTCGCGGTTCCGGATCATCCCGTTGGTGAACATCCCGGCCGCTTCCGCTGCGCCTTGGGCTAGCCGGGAGTCCGCCGAGTAGTTGCACAGGCGCAGCGCCCGCACCACGAGTTTGAGCGAAACGTGTTCTTCGGGAACGATGAATTTGCGCAGCAGGGCCGCGCGGAAGAGCTCAATCCAGTGCCGGCGCTCTGCTTCGACGGAGTCCGCCGCGACCTGCCCGCCGTCGGGGGTGAACAGTTCCACCATCCGGAAGTACTCGGTGGCCAGCTCCGCGAAGATCTGGAGCCGCTCCAGCTCGCTGCCCGGTTTTCCGCGCTTTCCCTCGCCCATACTGCTCCATCATCCCCCACCGCACGTGCCGGCATCAGGGCGCGGGAACGGGGCGCACACAGTGCCCGCTACCTCACGCGCCGCGGGCGCTTGGCGCCTTTGCCGGCTTTGCCGCCTTGTAGCGGGAGACGGTCGGGTCGCCGCTGAGCCAGAACCGCCAGGGGTACTCGTGGCTGCCGCCGTCGCCGGAGACGCCGACGCGCGGACCGGAGCTGATGCCCGCGGCGACCCCCTCCGGCGGGTACGCGGCCGGTTCCAGCCGGAACGGCGGCGCGAGGGCATCCCGCCCGCTGTCCGCCGTCGTCAGTCCCAGCGCGGTGGCCAGCCGGGCAGGCCCGCTCGCGAGGTCGACATCCGATTTCGACGTCGGCCGTCTGGCCCTCGCCAGCTCATGTCCCGCGACCACTTCGCCGGCCCGCAGCAGGAGCGCCGATGCCACGCCCTCGGGCCCGCACACGATATTGGCGCAATGGTGCATCCCGTACGTGAAATACACGTAGAGGTGGCCGGCCGGGCCGAACATCGGGGCGTTGCGGGCCGTTTGGCCGCGAAAGGTGTGGGACCCGGGGTCAGGGTGGTGCGAATCATGCGGGCCCAGGTATGCCTCCACTTCGGTAATGCGAACCGAGACGGATCCGCCGGGCCCGTCGTGCGTCAGCACCGCGCCGAGGATCAGCGGCGCCACGTGCCGGGCATCGGCCGAGAGCAGCTCGCGGACGGTCTCGGCCGTGCCGGACTCGGCAGGAAGCGGGCTGGAAGTCATGCTCAGACTTTAACAAACATCGCCGAAGGAGAGGACGGCCGTGTCCGAATTCCGCTAGCAGCTGCTCCGCGAAGCTGGCAGGATGGGGTGATGGACTTCTGGCAGCGCTACCGGGCAATCGATGCCCGGGACACCCGATTCGACGGGCAGTTCTACACAGCTGTCCGGACCACCGGCATCTATTGCCGGCCCTCGTGCCCCGCGCGGACGCCCAAGGCGGACAATGTCACGTTCTATGAAACGTCCGCCGCGGCGCACGACGCCGGCTACCGTGCGTGCAAACGCTGCCTGCCCGAGGCCGTGCCGGGTACGCCGGCCTGGAACGTGCGCTCCGATATCGCCGGCCGGGCCATGCGGCTCATCAATGACGGCGTGATCAACCGCGACGGCGTCGAGGGGCTCGCGGCCCGGCTCGGATACTCCTCGCGCCAGCTCAATCGGATCCTCAGCCACGAACTCGGCGCCGGCCCGCTGTCCCTGGCACGGGCGAGCCGCGCCCAGACCGCCCGCACCCTGCTGGTCTCCACCGCCATGAAAGTCTCGGACATCGCCTTCGCCGCCGGATTCAGCAGCGTGCGCCAGTTCAACGAGACCATCGGCGAGGTCTTTGCGATGACGCCTTCCGCGCTCCGGGCCACAGCCAGGCATCACCGCTCCCCCGCGGCGACCACAGCGCTCACACTCAACCTTCCGTACCGCGAACCGTTCGACCCGGGCGTCTTTGATTTTTTGGCAGTCCGCGCCATCCCCGGGATCGAGGAAGGTACCTCCACTTCCTACGCCCGGACCCTGCGGCTGACGCACGGCGATGCCCGCTTCCGGGTGGATTACGACGCCGGCGCGCCCGGGCGTCCGCTCGTGCTGACCATCGGCGCCGTCGACCTCCGGGATCTGGCCGCCCTGCTGAGCAGGGTCCGCCGGCTGCTGGACCTGGACGCCGATCCGGTCGCCATCGATGCCGCCCTCGAGGCCGACTCCCGGCTGGCCGCCGCGGTGGCGCGCACGCCGGGCATGCGGATGCCCGGCGCCGTTGATCCGCAGGAGCTGCTGATCCGGGCGATGATCGGCCAACAGATCACCGTGGCCGCCGCGCGGACCGCCCTGGTCCAGCTTTCCGCGGTCGGGAGCGCGAGCCTGGTGCCCGACGACGGCCTCCACCGGCTGTTCCCGACGGCCGAGCAGATCGCCGGGACCGGCTTCGAACTGCTCCGAGGCCCGCAGCGGCGGATCGATGCTGTCCGGGGCGCCGCGTCGGCGATGGCCTCGGGCGACCTCGACTTCGGCTACGGCGATGACGTGCAGGGGCTGGAGGCCAAACTCCTGCCCCTGGCCGGCGTCGGGCCGTGGACCGTGGGATACGTCGCGATGCGGGTCATCGGCGCGCCGGATGTGTTCCTGGCCAACGACGCCGCGGTCCGCAACGGCATCCGTTCACTCGCCGAGACCCCCGACGGCGCCACCCTTACCCCGGATTTCCGGGAGGTCAGCCCCTGGCGCTCCTACGCCACCATGCACCTGTGGCGCGCAGCAGCGGCTGCCCAGGCCGCGGCGCGCAAGCCGTCCCTGCCGCCGAGGCAGGCTCCAACGCAGAACCACAAGCAGACTCCGAAGGAAGCGAAACCATGAAAGCCCAGCTGTTGACCATGTCCACCCCGGACGGTCCGTTCACCATCATTGCCCGGGACGGGGCTGTCTTGTCGTCGGGCTGGACCGCCGTTCCCGGCGAGCTGACCGGCCAGATCCACGCTGACCTGCTTCCGGCCGAATTCGAGACCGTCACCGGGCTCGGCGGGATCTCCGAAGCCGTGGAGGCGTTCTATGCCGGCGATCCGGAGCCGGCCATGGGGGTGCCGGTGCTGCAGAAGTCCGGTCCGTTCCGCAGTCATGCCTGGGACGTGCTGCGCACGGTCGCGCCGGGGCGCCCGGTGACCTACACGGAGTACGCGGAGCTGTCCGGCAACGCCAAGGCCGTCCGGGCGGCGGCCAGTGCCTGTGCCTTCAACGCGGCGGCACTGTTTGTTCCCTGCCACCGCGTCATCCGCACCGACGGGACCCTGGGCGGCTTCCGCTGGGGGCTGGCCGTCAAGGGCAGCCTGTTGGACCGGGAGCGCGAAGCAGCCCTCGCGACGGCACGGGCCTAGGCCCTATTCCATAGCCTGCCGGGCCCGGGCGTGCTCAGTTGTGGACGGGCGCACCGTGTGCGAGGGACGGCCTGCGTGGCCCGGGCGGGCTCAGTTGTTGACCGGAACGCCGGCAGGCCAGGGCAGCAGCTTCGGAAGGTCGACGCCGTCGGCCGCGGCGGTGGCGCGCAGGCTGCCGAGGGTGGGGTTGCGGCCGGCGAGCCACGCGGCGATGTCCGTGAGCATGCCGTTGATCACGGTTGAGGTTCCGCCGCTCCCGATGGCCACCGCGGGCAGGCCAAGCGGCTGCAGCACGAAGCGCTGGCCCTCGGGTACCCGCGCGGAGAGGAAATCGAAAAGGTGCCCGCAGAACGGGCGGCTCCAGGTTTCCGGTCCGTGGCCGGTGCCGAGGTCGGCGGCATGGATGACGAGTTCGCGCCACAGTGCCAGGCCGCCGTCGAACACGACTCCCCCGCGGTAGGTGATGGGCTCACGCCAGCCGGCCGCGTCGAGGGAGTCGAAGGCGCGCAAGGCCCGGTCCAACGCCGCGTCGAGGTCGGCCCGGTGCTGCGCGAGGCTGTGGCCGGCCGCCATCTCGATGGCGCGGTTGCGCCCCTCGAAGCCGCCGTCATAGAGTTCGACGCCCTCGCCGCGGGCGGCATATTCGAGCTGCCGGGCCATCGCGTTGGCAATCCCGCAGATGTGGGCCAGCACGTGGCCGCGGCTCCAGCCGGGCAGTTCCGACGGCGCTTTGATGTCCTGTTCCGTCAGTTTGGCGGCGATTCCGGCCACGACTCCGGCGGCGCGGTGCAGTTCTGCCCGAAGGTTCTCTGGTGTGATTGAGGTCATGGCGCCCATCCTAAACCGAGCCACCCGATTAAGTCGGATTAACTGAGCGATGCCCGGTCAGCGGGGCGCGTAGCGGTGCCGGATGTGCCGGCGGTCGTGCCGGGCCTGCCAGAATTCGATTTCGCGCGGCCGGAGGGCGTAGAGCTGCCAGTCTGTGTTTTCATTGTTTGCATTTTCGCTGCCGTCGGCGCCGGGCCGGGCCCGCCAGTCGGCGGCCGAGGCTTCCGCGGACAGCTCCACGACGTCCCCGGCCACGCGGACCTGGCGGCCCTGCTGTTGCCAGAAGAAGTTCAGCGCCGCATGCGGGTTGGCCGTGAGTTCCTTGCCCTTGCGGGATTCCTTGGAGGTTGCGAAGTGCCAGCCGTCGGCGTCGATGTCCTTCAGGATCAGCATCCGCGACGACGGCCGGCCGTGCTCATCGGCGGTGGCCAGGCTGCACGCGTTGGGCTGGGGCACCCCGGCCGCCAGGGCCTCGTCCAGCCACAGCCGGAACAGCTCCGCGGGGTCCGCGGGCGCCGCCGCAGGGTCGAAGTCCGGGAGCACTTCCGGGAAGTCGGGCAGGGCACGCAGCAGTT
The DNA here is from genome assembly GCF_056395875.1 of Arthrobacter sp. 05T45. NCBI lineage: Bacteria > Bacillati > Actinomycetota > Actinomycetes > Micrococcales > Micrococcaceae > Arthrobacter > Arthrobacter sp. 05T45. The sequence continues at coordinate 10,535 of NZ_JBFTKI010000005.1, forward strand.
GGCGGAACGATTCGCTCATGTCGCAATGCTAGCGGGGAGTTTTCGGCGGCAAACGCACAACGCTCCCTCACTTTTGGCAAGAAATCCGCCGACGCTCCTGCAGGCAATGCAGGAGCGTCGGCCGAGACGCTGCCGGAACTCTCCACCGGCACCCTAGCCTCGCAAGCTCGGCCAGGGAACCCTGCCCGCGTGGCCCCTCTCGCGTGTGCTAACTAGCCCGCGTACTCGCGCGCACCGGCGAGCTCGCCCTCGAGGGCCAGCAGCTGGCGTTCGACGGCGGCCGGTGCGGTGCCGCCCTGCGAGTTCCGGCTGTTGAGCGAACCCTCGGTGGACAGGACCGTGCGGACCTCCGGCGTCAGGTGTTCCGAGATGGCGGCGTATTCCTCGTCCGTGAGGTCCCAGAGCTCGACGCCGCGGCTTTCGGCCTGTTTGACCGCGGCGCCGGAGAGCTCGTGTGCCTCGCGGAACGGCACACCCTGGCGGACCAGCCATTCGGCGATGTCCGTCGCCAGGGCGAAACCCTGGGGAGCCAGCGCTTCCATCCGCTCGGTGTTGAACTTCAGCGTCGCGATCATCCCGGAGACTGCCGGGAGCAGGACTTCCAGGGTGTCGGCGGCGTCGAAGACCGGTTCCTTGTCCTCCTGCAGGTCGCGGTTGTACGCGAGCGGCAGGCCCTTCAGGGTGGCCAGCAGCCCGGTCAGGTTGCCGATCAACCGGCCGGCCTTGCCGCGAGCGAGTTCGGCCACGTCCGGGTTCTTCTTCTGCGGCATGATCGAGGAGCCTGTGGAGTAGGAATCGTGCAGGGTGACGAAGGAGAATTCCTTCGTGGCCCACAGGATCACTTCCTCCGAGACCCGGGACAGGTCCACGCCGATCATGGCCGTGATCCAGGCGAACTCGGCGAAGACGTCGCGGGAGGCGGTGCCGTCGATCGAGTTGTGCGTCGCCGAGAAGAAGCCCAGGTCCGCGGCGACGGCCTCGGGGTCCAGGCCGAGCGAGGAGCCCGCCAGGGCACCGGAGCCGTAGGGCGAAACCCCGGCGCGCTTATCCCAGTCGGCCAGCCGCTGCACATCGCGCAGCAGCGCCCATGCGTGGGCCAGCAGGTGGTGGCTGAGCAGTACCGGCTGGGCGTGCTGCAGGTGGGTGCGGCCGGGCATGGCCACGCCCTTGTGCGCCTTGGCCTGGTCCACGAGAGCGTCAATCGTGGCGAGCACGCCGCGGGCGATGATCCGGGCGTGGTCGCGCAGGAACATCCGTCCCAGGGTGGCCACCTGGTCGTTGCGGGACCGGCCGGCGCGGAGCTTGCCGCCAAGCTGGGTACCGGCGCGCTCGATCAGGCCACGCTCGAGCGAACCGTGCACGTCCTCATCGGACTCGGCCGGCAGGTAGGCGCCGGAGGCGACGTCCTCATCCAGCTGTGTCAGGGCGGCCAGCATGCCGTCCAGTTCGGCGTCGTCCAGCAGCCCGGCCTTGTGCAGCACGCGGGCGTGCGCCTTGGACCCGGCGATGTCGTAGCGGGCCAGCCGCCAGTCGAAGTGCGTGGACTTGCTCAGCGCGGCGAGGGCGTCCGCCGGGCCGCCGGCGAACCGGCCGCCCCACAGCGCTCCCGTATTTGTAGCCTCAGACTTTTGCTCAGCCACAGGGGCTACTCTCCTGCGACGCGGATGTCGCGGCCGGAGGCAACCTTGGCGGACATGCCCCACAGCTCGATGAAGCCGCGCGCCATCGACTGGTCGAACGTGTCGCCGGTGTCGTACGTGGCAAGGTCGAAGTCGTAGAGCGAGGTCTCGGAGCGGCGTCCGTTGACGATCGCCTGGCCGCCGTGCAGCACCATGCGGATGTCGCCGGAGACGTATTTCTGGGTGTCCTCGATGAAGGCGTCGAGGGAGCGCTTGAGCGGCGAGAACCACTGGCCGTCGTAGACCAGCTCGGCCCAGCGCTGGCCGACGGTCGCCTTGAAGCGGGCCTGCTCGCGCTCGATCGTGATGTCTTCGAGGTGCTTGTGCGCGGTGATGAGCGCCATGGCGCCCGGTGCCTCGTAGATCTCGCGGGACTTGATGCCCACGAGGCGGTCCTCGACGACGTCGATCCGGCCCACGCCCTGGGCACCGGCGCGGCGGTTGAGTTCCTTGATGGCCTGCAGCGGGGTGACCTTGACGCCGTCGATCGCGACCGGCACGCCGGCTTCGAAGGAGATGGTGACCTCATCCGGTGCCGGCGGGAATTCCGGGGTGGCGGTGTAGTCGTAGATGTCCTTGGTGGGGGCGTTCCAGATGTCCTCGAGGTAGCCGGTTTCGACGGCGCGGCCCCAGACGTTCTGGTCGATCGAGTACGGGTTCTTTTTGGTGGTCTCGATCGGCAGTCCCTTTTCCTCGGCGAAGGCGATGGCCTTGTCGCGGGTCAGGGCGAGATCACGGACCGGGGCGATGCACTTCAGGTCCGGGCCCAGGGTCTGGATGCCGACTTCGAAGCGGACCTGGTCGTTGCCCTTGCCGGTGCAGCCGTGGGCGACGGTGGTGGCGCCGAATTCGCGGGCGGCCTTGACCAGGTGCTTGACGATCACCGGGCGGGAGATGGCGGAGACCAGCGGGTAGTGGCCCTGGTAGAGGGCGTTGGCCTTCAGCGTGGGCACGCAGTACTCGTTGGCGAACTCGTCGCTGGCGTCGGCGACGTAGGCCTCGACGGCGCCGCAGCCCAGCGCGCGCTGGCGGATGGTCTCCAGCGATTCTCCGCCCTGTCCGACGTCGACCGCCACGGCGATGACCTCGGCGCCGGTGGCTTCACCGATCCAGCCGATGGCTACGGAAGTATCCAGGCCACCGGAGTAGGCCAGAACAATACGCTCAGTCACGGAAATGCTCCTTAGTTGTTTGGTGATGCATTAAGTATGGGAAAAGCTCTGTTGCAAGCCTGTCACACACCCGGGTGCCCGGTCCTGTGAAGGGCTCATGGTGTGGCTTATTGGCCGGCTTCCTCGGCGAACTGCAGGAAGCGTGCGGCGATGTCCGCGCCGCCCAGGGGGTCCCGGGTGACAAGCAGGACGGTGTCGTCCCCAGCGATGGTGCCCAGGATCGAGGGCATTACGGAGTGGTCGATGGCGAGGGCCAGGAAGTTCGCGGCGCCCGGCGGGGTCCGAAGCACCACGAGGTTGGCGGAGGCCTCGGCGGTGACGAGCAGTTCCCCGCACAACCGGGTCAGCCGGGCGTCGAGGATTTCCTGCGTGACGCCGCTCTTGGCCGCCCGTTCGCCGCCCTCCCCCGGGACGGCGTAGACCAGCACGCCGTCCTTGCCGCGGACCCGGACGGCGCCGAGTTCCACGAGGTCTCGTGACAGCGTGGCCTGGGTGACCTGGACGCCGTCGTCCGCGAGCAGCGCCGCGAGCTCGGCCTGGGAACGGACAGATTCGCCCGTGAGAATCGCCGTGATCCGCGCCTGCCGGGCTGTCTTGGTGGCCGGGCTGGCCCCAGGAGAGGCTGGCTGGACGGACATCAGGCCGGTCCGCCCACCGGTGCCGGCCCATCGAGTGGCGCGAGCCCACCGACTGGCGCCAGACCGTCAACCACTGCCAGACCGGAGCGGTGCATGAGCCAGGCCATGAGTGCCTTCTGCGCGTGCAGCCGGTTTTCGGCCTCGTCCCAGACCACCGACTGCGGGCCGTCAATGACGTCCGCGGCGATCTCGTAGCCCCGGTAGGCCGGGAGGCAGTGCAGCACGACGGCGTCCGGCGCCGCGAGCTTCATCGCGTCGGCATCCACGGAATAGGCGCGGAACAGCTTCATCCGCGCTTCCTTCTCCGCCTCCTGGCCCATGGACACCCACGTGTCGGTCGCGACGACGTCGGCGCCCAGGAGCGCTTCGGCGGGGTCCACCGTCACCAGCACCGAGCCGCCGGTCTCCGCGGCACGGTCCTCGGCGGCGGCGATGATCTCCGGCGACGGCAGGTAGCCCTCCGGTCCGGCGATGCGGACGTTCATGCCCGCCGTCACGCCGGCCAGCAGGTAGGAGTTGGCCATGTTGTTGGCCGAGTCGCCCAGGTAGGCCATGGTCAGGCCCTGGAGCGAGCCCTTGTGCTCCTTGACGGTCAGCAGATCGGCCAGGAGCTGGCATGGGTGGTAGTCATCGCACAGGGCGTTGATGACCGGAACGCGGGAGTTCTCGGCCATGGCGACGAGCCCGGCATGCGCGCCGGTGCGCCACACAATGGTGGAGACCATGCGTTCGAGCACCTTGGCAGTGTCCTCGACCGATTCTTTGTGCCCGATCTGCGCCTCGCCGGGGTTGATGATGAGCGCGTTGCCGCCCATGTCCGCGATGCCGGTGGCGAAGGAGACCCTGGTCCGGGTGGAGGTCTTGTCGAAGATGACGGCCACCGTCCGGCGGCCGTTGCCGTCTGCGGCGAAGGGCTGCACGCTGTAGGGCGCGGCCTTCATCCGGACGGCGAGCTCGAGGACCTCGGTCTGCTCGGCCGGGCTGAGGTCCGTGTCCTTGAGGAAGTGGCGGGTGGGCACTGAGGCGGTCACGGCGGCGGTCACTTGGCGTCCTTTGCAGCGTTGGTCTTGGCGGTCTCGAGCAATGCGGGCAGGGCGGCCAGGAAAAGGTCTGCCTGCTCGGTGGTCAGGATCAGCGGGGGCGCCAGCCGGATGGTGCGCGGGCCCGGGCTGTTGACGATGAACCCGGCGTCGAGGCCGGCGGCCACGACGCCCGGGGCGACGTCGGCGTCGAGGTCGAAGCCGATCAGCAGCCCCTCGCCGCGGACCTCGGTCACGCCGGCGATTCCGGCGAGGCGGGCGCGCAGATGCTCCCCCAGGTTCCGGACGTGGGCCAGGATGTCCTGGTTTTCCAGGACGTGCAGGGTGGCGAGGGCGGCGGCGGTGGCCACCGGGTTGCCGCCGAAGGTCGTCCCGTGCTGGCCGGCGGTCAGCAGAGCAGACGTTTCCGGGCCGAACGTGACGAGCGCGCCGACCGGGAAGCCGCCGCCCAGGCCCTTGGCGAGGGTCACGGCGTCGGGCACGATGCCGGCGTCCTCGCTGGCCAGCCACTTGCCGGTGCGGCCGATGCCGGTCTGGACCTCGTCGAGGATCAGCAGGGCGCCGGCCGCGCTCGTGGCCTCGCGGGCCGCCTTGAGGTAGCCGGCAGGCAGCGGCCGGACGCCGGCCTCGCCCTGGATCGGTTCGAGGAAGACGGCAGCGGTGGTCTCATCAATGGCGGCGCGGAGGGCCTCGATGTCACCAAACGGGACATGCACGACGCCGCCGGGCAGCGGCGCGAACGGCGCCCGGTACGCCTCTTTGGCGGTGAGCGCGAGGGCGCCCATGGTGCGCCCGTGGAAGGCGCCTTCGAGCGCGATGATCTTGGTGCGCGGTTTCGGTGTTTTTTCCGCGACAGTATTCTCCGCGGCCGCGGACTGGCTGGCGCCACTGTTACGGCGCGCCAGCTTGAAGGCCGCCTCGACGGCTTCGGTGCCGGAGTTGGCGAAGAACACCTTGGAGCCGGCCGGGGCCTTGGACAGTTCCAGCAGCTTCTCGGCCAGGGCGATCTGGGTGGGGCTCGTGAAGAAGTTCGAGACATGGCCCAGGGTGGCCAGCTGGCTGGAGATCACCGAGGTCACGAACGGGTGGGCGTGGCCGAGGGCGTTCACCGCGATGCCGCCGAGCAGGTCCAGGTATTCCTTGCCGTCGGCGTCCCACACGAGGCAGCCGGCGCCGCGGACCAGGACCCGCTGCGGGGTGCCGAAGACGCCCAGCAGCGAGGACGAGTAGCGGGACAGCCACTGCGCGCCACTGGTTTGACCAACGAGCGCGGTCGCGGCGGCCTCCGCAGCGATGGGGGCCCCGCCCGTCCCCGGACTCACCCCCTCCTCGCCAGCTCGGACGGGGACCCCGGAGGCCGTGGGCCCACCGCGGTGCCCGACCACACCCGGCCCCCCATCGCTGCTGCGGCCTTCAGCGGAATGGCTCAGTTCAGTGCTGCTCACTATGCGTTCACTTCCTCGTCGGGGACGACCTGGGTGCCGATGCCGGCGGTCGTAAAGGTTTCCAGGAGCATCGAGTGCGGCAGGCGGCCGTCCACGATGTGGGCGCGCTCGACGCCGTCGTCAATGGCCTTCAGGCACGCCGCCATCTTCGGGATCATGCCGGACTCAAGGCGCGGCAGCATCTCGCGCAGCTCCGACGCCGTCAGCGACGAAATGAGCGATGACCTGTCCGGCCAGTTGGCGTAGAGGCCTTCGACATCGGTCAGGATGACCAGCTTGGAGGCACCCAGGGCCGACGCCACCGCGGCCGCCGCCGTGTCCGCGTTCACATTAAGTACCTGACCGGTGGTGGATCCGTCGTCGTGGATTTCCGGGGCGACGGTGGAGATCACAGGAATCCGGCCGGCCGCGAGGATGTCCACAATGCCTTCCGGGTTCACCCCGACCACCTCGCCCACCAGGCCCAGGTCCACCTCTTCGCCGTCCACCACGGTGCCGGTGCGGACGGCGCGGAGCAGGCCGCCGTCTTCGCCGGACATCCCGACGGCGTACGGGCCGTGGGAGTTGATCAGGCCCACGAGTTCGCGTCCCACCTGGCCGGTGAGGACCATCCGGACCACGTCCATGGCCTCGGGCGTGGTGACACGCAGCCCGCCCTTGAATTCGGATTCGATCCCGAGCCGGCTGAGCATGGCGTTGATCTGCGGGCCGCCGCCATGCACCACCACGGGGTGGATGCCGACGTGGTGCAGGAACACGACGTCCTCGGCGAAGGCGCGGCGGAGCTCGTCGTTGACCATGGCATTGCCGCCGTACTTGATCACCATGGTGCTGCCGGCAAAGCGCTGGATCCAGGGCAGCGCCTCGATCAGCGTGGCGGCTTTGTCCCGGGCGTCGGACTGGGAGGTGGTCTCGCGGGTCTGGGTGTTCATGCTGTTCGTCCTCTGTTCGTCCCTGCTGTTCATCCGTCTGTTCAGCCTCCGGGGAGGTTAGCTGGAGTAGGCGCTGTTTTCGTGGACGTAGTCGTGGGTGAGGTCGTTGGTGAGGATCGTGGCCTCGGCTGTACCGGCCTGCAGGTCGATTTCGACCAGGACCTCGCGCGGTTCGAGGTCCACGAGGTTGCGGTCATCGCCGATGCTGCCGTTGCGGCAGATCTGCACACCGTTCATGGACACGTTCAGCTGGTCCGGTTCGAAGGCCGCGTCGGTGGTGCCGACGGCGGACAGCACGCGGCCCCAGTTGGGGTCCTTGCCGAAGATCGCGGTCTTGAACAGGTTGGAGCGGGCGACGGCGCGGCTGACGATTTCGGCGTCCCGCTCGCTCGCGGCGTTGAACGTCCGGATCGCGATGTCGTGGCTGGCGCCCTCGGCGTCGCCGATCAGTTTCCGGGCCAGCTCGGCGCAGACCTGGGTCAGGCCGGCGCCGAAGTCGGCGGCGGACGGCGCGGCACCGGAGGCGCCGGAGGCGAGCAGCACCACGGTGTCGTTGGTGGACATGCAGCCGTCCGAGTCCGCCCGGTCGAAGGTGAGCCGCGTGGCGTTGCGGAGTTCGGCGTCGAGCACGTCCGGCGGGACGTCGGCGTCCGTGGTGAGGACCACCAGCATGGTGGCCAGGCCCGGGGCCAGCATGCCGGCGCCCTTGGCCATGCCGCCGATGGTGAACTGCGTGCCGTCCGCGGCCGTGCCGGTGAAGACGGACTGCTTGGACACCGAATCCGTGGTCATGATCGCGGTGGCCGCCGCGGGGCCGCCGTCCGCGGCCAGAGCTGCGGTGGCGGAACCGATCCCGGCCAGGATTTTCTCCATGGGGAGCTGCTCGCCAATCAGTCCGGTGGAGCAGACCACGACGTCGGTGGCGGAGACGCCGAGGGCTTCGGCGGTCTTCTCCGCGGTGGTGTGCGTGTTCTGGAACCCCTGGGGCCCGGTGCAGGCGTTGGCCCCGCCGGAGTTGAGGATCACGGCATCCACGCGGCCGTCCTTGACCACTTCGCGTGACCAGTGCACGGGGGCCGCGGCGACGCGGTTGGACGTGAAGACCGCCGCGGCGGCTTTGGACGGGCCGTCGTTGACCACGAGGGCCACATCCGGCTTGCCGGAAGCCTTGAGCCCGGCCGTCACGCCGGCGGCGCGGAATCCCTGCGGTGCGGTGATGCTCACGGTGCGACTCCCTGGAGGTTGAGGCCGGCGGTTTCCGCCAGGCCGAGGGCTAGGTTCATGGACTGCACGGCCCCGCCGGCGGTCCCCTTGGTGAGGTTGTCGATGGCGCAGCACACGATCACGCGGCCGGTGTGCTCATCGAAGGCGAGCTGCATGACCGTGTGGTTAGATCCCTGGACCGATTTCGTGGAGGGCCACTGCCCCTCGGGGAGCAGGTGCACGAACGGTTCGTCGTCGTAGGCTTCGGCCCAGGCGGCACGCAGGTCTGCGGCAGTGACTCTGCGGCCTGGCTGCTGCCGCACCCTGGCGGTCGCCGTGGTGAGGATGCCGCGGCTCATCGGCGCCAGCGTGGGCGTGAAGGAGACGGTGACCGGGGCCCCCAGCGCTTTCGAGAGTCCCTGTTCGATCTCGGGGGTGTGCCGGTGTCCCCCGCCGACCCCGTAGGGGCTCATGGAGCCCATGACTTCGGCGCCGATCAGGTTGACCTTGGCAGCTTTGCCGGCCCCTGAGGTGCCGGAGGCGGAGACGATCACGACGTCCTCGCCCTCCAGCAGCTGGTTGCTGAAGCCGGGAGTGAGGGCCAGCAGGGCCGAGGTCGGGTAGCAGCCGGGGACGGCGATCCGGGTGGCGCCGCGGAGGGCATCGCGCTGGCCGGGCAGTTCCGGGAGGCCGTAGGGCCAGGTTCCGGCGTGGGCCGACCCGTAGAACTTCTCCCAGGCCGCCGGGTCCTCGAGGCGGTGGTCCGCGCCGGCGTCGATGACCAGGGTCCCGGCGGGCAGCTGCGCCGCTATCTCCGCGGATGCCCCGTGCGGAAGCGCCAGGAAAACGACGTCGTGCCCGGCCAGGTTATCCACGGTGGTGTCTTCGAGAATCCGGTCCGCGAGTCCATGGAGATGCGGCTGCAATTCCCCTAGTCTGGAACCAGCGTTGCTGTGGGCCGTGATGGCGCCGATGGTGACGTCGGGATGACCGGCGAGGAGCCGCAGGACCTCGCCGCCGGCATAGCCGCTAGCCCCGGAAACGGCAACAGAAATAGTCATAAGCACGACTATACAGCAAGAGTATGCATAGATGCCGATATTTATGCATCGATGGGCGTGTGTCCAAAGCTCCCGACCGGCCCGCCGCGGAAACCCGGGGCGTATGCTTGGTAAAGGGTGATCCAGACCGTGCAGCTGCGAATGTCAGCTGCAGCGTTGCCCGTAACCGTGACGAGGCAAGCGCCCTATGACCGCCACTTCCACCCTTCCCGCCGAAACGCCGGCGCGGCCGCCATCGCGGGTCCGGCAGCCCAACGCCGTGGTCCTGAGCTATTCGGAACTCCTCAAGAGCGTGAAGACGGCCGGCCTCCTCGAACGGCGCGTCGGGTTCTACATCACGGTGTTCGCCAGCCTGGTGCTCCTGATGGCCGCCACCTGGTTCGGGTTCGCGCTGATCGGTGACAGCTGGTTCCAGCTCCTGATCGCCGCCGCCCTGGGCATCATCTGCACGCAGTTGAGCTTCCTGGCCCACGAGGCCGGGCACCGGCAGATCTTCGCGTCCCGCCGCGCCAACGACTGGGCAGCACGCCTGCTCGCCACCTCCGTGGCCGGGATCAGCTACTCCTGGTGGGAGCAGAAGCACGGCGCGCACCACAACCACCCGAACGTCATCTCCAAGGACCCGGACATCGCGCCCGGCCCCATCGCCTTCCACCCCGAAGCCGTAGCCGACCGCCAGGGACGCCTTGCGTTCCTGACCCGCAAGCAGGGCTGGTTCTTCTTCCCGCTCCTTTTCCTGGTGGGCCTGGGACTGCAGATCGATTCCGTGAAATTCATCGTCCGCCGGGCCAAGGTCACGCACCGCTGGGTCGAAATCCCGATCCTCGCGGTCCGGCTCAGCCTCCTGCCGGTCCTCGCGTTCACCTTCCTGCCGCTGGGCATGGCGTTCGCCTTCATCGGCGTCCAGCTGGCCGTGTTCGGCTTCTACATGGGCGCGTCCTTCGCGCCGAACCACAAGGGCATGCCGGTGCTGCCGGCGGACAGCCGGGTGGACTTCTTCAGCCGCCAGGTCCTGACGTCCCGGAACATCTCGGGCGGCCGCTTCATGGACATCCTGCTCGGCGGCCTCAACCGCCAGGCCGAACACCACCTCTTCCCGGACATGGCCCGCCCGCAGCTGCACCAGGCCGCCAAGATCGTCCGCGAGTACTGCGCCAAGCACCAGGTCCCGTACACGGAAACCACGCTGATGCAGTCGTACGCCATCATTGTCCGCTACCTCAACGACGTCGGACTCGCCGCCGGCCGCCACTTCGAATGCCCGATGGCAACGGTAACCCGCCGCTACTAAAGGACGGACCGCCGGCGGCCGCGCAGGACCTGCCGCCTCCTGGCAACGTCCGCCCAATCATCAAGTGACGGCTGGTTACGAAAGGCCCCTTCATGGTTACCCCCGGTGTCCCTAGGATGGACCCAGGGACCGGGACAGAATTCCCCGCCCGGAAAAGGAGCCACATGATGCACGCAATCGTCGCCCGCCAGGCCGGCGGCCCCGAGGTCCTCGAACTCGACAAGACAGCCCGGCCCGTTCCCGGGCCCGGCCAGCTGCTGGTCAAGGTCGCGGCCGCGGGCGTGAACTTCATTGACACCTACAAGCGCAGCGGCGTCTACAAGGTCAGCTACCCCTTCACGCCCGGCTCCGAGGCCGCGGGCACCGTGGAGGAGGTCGGCGACGCCGTCACCGGGTTTGCTCCCGGTGACCGGGTGGCCACGGCCGAGGGCGCTGACTGCTACGCCGGCTATGCACTCGTCGATGAGGACAAGGCCCTCCCGGTTCCCGACGGCCTGGATGATTTCACCGCCGCGGCGCTGCCGTTGCAGGGCGTGACGGCCCACTACCTGATCAACTCCACCTTCAAGGTCGAGTCCGGCCACACCGTGCTGCTCCACGCCGGCGCCGGCGGTGTGGGGCTCCTGATGATCCAGTTGCTCAAGGCCAGGGGCGCCAACGTCATCACCACCGTTTCGACAGACGCGAAAGAGCAGCTGGCCCGCGAAGCCGGCGCCGACAACGTGCTGCGCTACGACGGTTTGGCCGACCGGGTCCGGGATCTGACCAACGGCACCGGCGCGGATGTGGTGTACGACGGCGTCGGAAAAGACACTTTCGACGCCTCCCTGGCGTCCCTGCGCATCCGGGGGATGCTGGTCCTCTTCGGTGCAGCGTCCGGCCCGGTCCCGCCGTTCGACCCGCAGCGGCTCAACGCCGGCGGCTCGTTGTACCTCACGCGGCCCACCATGGGCCACTACCTGCGCGACGCCCGGGAACGCCGCTGGCGCTCCGACGAAGTCTTCGCCGCCGCTGCCGACGGCAGCCTCAAGGTCAGGATCGGCGCACGCTATCCTCTCGGCGACGCAGCCCGTGCCCACGAGGACCTTGAACAGCGCCGCACCACCGGCAAAGTCATCCTCGTCCCCTAAGCTGCACGGTCCCCCAAGCCGTACGGCAACACCATCCGTTCATCTCCTGCAGGGACAATGCGCCAGTGACCGAGCAACGACTGACCCCCAGTGAAGCCCCCGACGCCGGTGCGGTGCAGAGTCTTCCCGCTCCCCGTCCCACCGTCCACGAGCCCCAGCTGCCGGGCGCCCTCTCCGCCCCGCCGGAGCGCACGCTGATAGACATCGTCCGGGATACTGCCGCCCGGTACCCGGACGCTTCGGCGCTCGACGACGGCCACCGTTCGCTCAGTTACGCCCAGCTCATGGACGAGGTCCGGGCCACCGCCCGGAAACTGCACCTCGCCGGGCTGGGTGCCGGCGACAAGATCGGCGTCCGGATCCCGTCGGGCACCAACGAACTCTACGTCTCGATCCTGGCGGTGCTGCTGGTCGGTGCAGCCTATGTCCCCGTAGACGCCGACGATCCCGACGAACGGGCCAAACTGGTCTTCGGGGAGGCGAGGGTGGCCGGCATCCTCCGCGCCGGCGGGAAGATCGTCACGGACAGCAACCGCCCCCGCCCGTTCCCCGACGCGAGGCCGCCCGGTCCCGACGACGACGCGTGGGTCATTTTCACCTCCGGCTCCACCGGCACCCCCAAGGGCGTCGCGGTCCGGCACCGCTCGGCCGCCGCGTTCGTGGACGCCGAGGCCCGCATCTTCCTGCAGGCCGATCCGGTGGGCCCGCAGGACCGGGTGCTGGCCGGCCTGTCCGTTGCCTTCGATGCCTCCTGCGAGGAAATGTGGCTCGCGTGGCGCCACGGCGCCTGCCTGGTTCCGGCACCCCGGGCACTGGTGCGGACCGGGATGGACCTCGGCCCCTGGCTCATCAGCCACGGCATCACCGTGGTTTCCACTGTCCCCACACTGGCCGCGCTCTGGCCCGTGGAGTCGCTGGAAAGTGTCCGGCTGCTGATCTTCGGAGGGGAGGCGTGCCCGCCCGACCTTGCCGAACGGCTCGCCGTCGAAGGACGCGAAGTATGGAACACCTACGGGCCCACCGAGGCCACCGTGGTCGCGTGCGCCGCGCAGCTCGGCGCGCCCGGCCCCATCCGGATCGGCCTGCCGCTGGACGGCTGGGACCTCGCCGTCGTCGACGCCGATTCGCTGCCCGTCGCCGAAGGCGCGGTGGGCGAACTGATCATCGGCGGCGTCGGGCTGGCCCGGTACCTTGACCCGGTCAAGGACGCGGAAAAATATGCCCCCATGCCGTCCCTGGGCTGGCCGCGCGCCTACCGATCCGGCGACCTCGTCAGGTACGAAGCAGAAGGCCTCATTTTCCAGGGCCGCGCCGATGAGCAGGTCAAGCTCGGCGGCCGCCGGATCGAGCTCGGCGAAATCGACGCCGCCCTGCAGTCCCTGCCGGATATCGCCGGCGCCGCCGCCGCCGTGCAGACCACCGCGGCCGGCAACCAGATCCTGGTCGGCTACCTTGCCGCCGTCGCGGGCCGGGACATCGACCTCGCGGCCGCCCGTGAACTGCTGGGCGAACGCCTGCCCGCGCCCCTCATTCCGCTGCTGACGCTCGTCGATTCGCTGCCGACCAAGACCAGCGGCAAAGTGGACCGCCACGCCCTGCCCTGGCCGCTCAGCGGAACCGGAGCGGCAGAGGCCGAAGGTGCCCCGCTGAACCTGCCGGAGGACGCGCAGTGGATCGTGGAGCAGTGGAGTGCCGTGCTGGGAAGCCCGGTCACCAGCCTCGATGCCGACTTCTTCGCCTACGGCGGCGGCTCGCTGGCCGCCGCGCAGCTCGTGTCCGCCCTCCGCGTCCGCTATCCCACCATCACGGTGGCCGATATCTACGCGACACCCAGGGTGGGCGCCCTGGTGGACGAGGCCCGGCAGTCGCTGCCGGAGGGTGGTGCCGTCGCCGCCCAGGAGCGCACCGTCCGGCCCACCGCGAGGAAGTCACAGGCCTTCCAGACACTCCTGGGCGTTCCCTTGCACATCCTGGTCGGCATGCGCTGGCTGACCTACCTGATGGCAGCCAACAACCTGCTGGCCGCCTTCGCCGGATTCAGCGCCGCGCCAACGATCTCATGGTGGTGGGTGGGAGTTTCCTGGCTGGTCTTCGTCAGTCCCGCCGGGCGGATGCTGCTCTCCGTCGCCGCCGCCCGCATCCTGCTGCGCAACGTGGTGCCTGGCACCTATCCCCGGTCCGGGCGGGTGCACCTCCGGCTCTGGCTCGCGGAACAGATCCAGGACCTGGCCGGCGCCATCAGCCTCGCCAGCGCGCCCTGGGTGCCCTACTACGCGAAAGCGCTCGGGGCGAAGATCGGCGAGAACGTCCAGCTGCACTCGCTGCCGCCCGTCACCGGGATGCTGACCCTCGGCACAGGGTCCAATATCGAGCCCGAAGTCGATCTGTCCGGCTGGTGGATCGACGGCGACCGTGTCCACATCGGCGCCATCCGGATTGGCCCCGGCGCAAGCGTGGGGGCCCGCAGCACGCTGATGCCGGGAGCCACGGTGGGTGCCGGGGCGCAGGTGGAGCCGGGTTCCGCTGTGATCGGCAAGGTCAAGGCGGGACAGCTCGTGGCCGGGTCGCCGGCCGAGCGCCGTGGCAAGGCCCGGCACTCGTGGCCGGACTCCCCGGACGAGCACCGGCTGACGGGCCGGTTGTGGTTCGCCGGTTTCGCCGCCGCCTCCGCCATGCTGGCGCTCATCCCCTACGTCTCCGCCGCCGTTGCGGGCTTGGTGATCTTCGCGTTCATCCAGGGCAGCTCCTCCCTGCCCGCGGCCCTGCCCGGCATAGCGCTCTCGATCCCGCTGGCGGCGCTGGCATGGTTCCTGACCAACCTGCTGCTGATCCTGGCCACGACGAGGCTCCTCAGCGTCGGCCTCGCTGAAGGCTACTACCGGGTCCGGAGCCGGATCGGGTGGCAGGTCTGGGCGACCGAGCGGGTATTGGATCTGGCCCGGGATCTGCTGTTCCCGATCTACGCCAGCCTCTTCACGCCGGTCTGGCTGCGGCTTCTCGGTGCGAAGGTCGGCCGCAACGTGGAGGCCTCGACAGTGCTGCTGATCCCGCGCATGACCACCGTGGGCGAGGGCGCGTTCCTGGCCGACGACACGATGGTGGCGTCCTACGAACTCGACGGCGGCTGGATGCACATAGCACCGGCCAAGATCGGCAAGCGGTCTTTCCTGGGCAACTCGGGCATGACGGCGGCCGGGCGCAGCGTGCCCAAGAACTCCCTCGTGGCGGTGTTGTCCGCGACGCCGGCCAAGGCGAAGTCCGGCACATCGTGGCTCGGCAGCCCGCCGGTGCGGCTGCGGCGCACCGCCATCGCCTCGGACGACACGCGGACCTACCAGCCGCCGCGGAGGTTGAAGGTCGCGCGGGCCCTGTGGGAGCTGTGCCGGTTCGTCCCGGTCATGCTGACGGTCGTCATCGCCGTCGGTGTGATGCTCGCGTTCGACGCGATGGCGGCCCTGTTCAACTACGGAATCGCCGCTCTCCTGAGCGGGGTGGTGATCCTGCTCGCCGGGGCCACGGCCGCGGGCAGTGCTGTCGTGGCCAAGTGGCTGCTGGTGGGCCGCATCCGCCCCGGCGAGCACCCGCTGTGGAGCTCCTTCATTTGGCGGAACGAGGTAGTGGACACGTTCATTGAGATGGTCAGCGCCCCGTGGTTCGCGCGCGCCGCCACGGGGACACCGGCTCTCGTGTGGTGGCTGCGGGCACTCGGCGCGAAAATCGGTGCCGGGACCTGGTGCGAAAGCTACTGGCTGCCGGAGGCGGACCTCGTCACCCTCGGCAGGAATTCGACCGTCAACCGCGGGTGCGTGGTCCAGACCCATCTGTTCCATGACCGTGTCATGAGCATCGACACTGTTACGCTCGATGACGGAGCCACCATGGGCCCGCACGGCGTCATCCTGCCGCAGGCCAGGATCGGCAGCGGCGGCACGGTGGGGCCGGCGTCCCTCGTCATGCGGGGCGAAACCGTCCCTGCCGGGACGTACTGGATGGGCAATCCGGTCAGCCCCTGGGACGGGCCGGCACCGCCCGCAGGGCCCCGTTAGGCCCGGCGCCTGCGCACGTCAACCAGCACCACAACCGAAGGTCCGTCCATTGAGCACCAGCGCACCAAGCAGCAGCGGCGCCGCCGCCCGCGGGGACATCAGCGGGGAAATCAGCCGCGAAATCAGCCGGGCCACGAGCCCGGAGGCCGGCGCCCCGGACCCCTATATGCCCGGCCACGGGACCAATGCCTACCGCGTCACCCGGTATGAACTCGATCTGGACTACCGGGTCAGCAGCAACCGCCTTGCCGGGCACGCCGTCCTGCACGCCATCACGCAGCTCCCGACGTCGGCGATCGTCCTGGACCTGGCCGGCTTGCGGGCCACGAAGATCCAGCTCAACGGGCGCCGGGTACGCCGGTTCACGCAGCGGGCCGAGCAGCTCGTCGTCTACCCCGACAACCCGCTGCTCGCCACCGAGGCCTTCACGCTGGACATCCGCTATGAGGGCTACCCCGCACCGCGCCGCGGCGTGTGGGGCGAAGTGGGCTGGGAAGAGCTCTCCGATGGGGTGCTGGTCGCCGGGCAGCCCAACGGGGCAGCCTCCTGGTTTCCGTGCAATGACCACCCGCGGGACAAAGCGACTTACCTCATCACCGTGACCACCGATGCGAACTACCGGGCCGTGTGCAACGGGGTGCTGCTCTCCCGCACCAGCAGGGCCAGCCGCGTGACCTGGGTCTTTGATCAGGCCGAACCCATGGCCACCTACCTGGCCACGGTCCAGATCGGCCGCTACGAGCTCCTGACGCTCAATGCCGACCGGCCCTCAGGGCACGTTCCGCAGTATGTGGCCGTGCCGGCGTCGCTGCAGGCGGGCGCCCGGGCCGCCCTGGCCCGCCAGCCCGACATGATGCGGACCTTCACTAATTGCTTTGGGCCGTACCCGTTCCCGGAGTACACGGTGGTGGTCACCGACGACGTCCTGGAAATCCCGCTGGAAGCGCAGACACTGTCCATCCTGGGCCCCAACCATCTGCGGCAGGACTGGGAATCACAGCGGATGATCGCCCACGAACTCGCCCACCAGTGGTTCGGGAACTCCCTGACCACTGCGACCTGGAAGGACATCTGGCTGCACGAGGGCTTTGCCTGCTACGCGGAATGGATCTGGTCTGAAGAGGCCGGCATCATGTCGGCGGCGGCCCGGGCGCGCGCCGCCTGGCGCAAGCTCGCCGCTGCCCCGCAGGACCTGATGGTGGGCGACCCCGGCCCCGAACTGATGTTTGACGACCGGGTCTACAAACGCGGCGCCCTGGCCCTGCACGCCCTGCGGGTACGCTGCGGCGACCTGGCGTTCTTCGCCCTGCTGCACGACTGGACGGGCCGCTTCCGGCACGGCACCGTGACCACCGCCGACTTCATCGTCGCGGCCGCCCACACAACGGGCCTGGACGCAGAGGCCTTGTTGCACCCCTGGCTGTTCGCCGACGCCCTGCCGCCGCTCCCGCAGGCAACGCCGCCCAAGATCTGATCAGGGGCCGGAGCCCTGACTAGGGAAGGACCGCCAGGGCGACGGCTGCCACGAGATCAGCGGGCAGGCCCGTCTCTGCCGGCGGCAGGTCCCGGAGCCCTGCGCGGCCGTTGACTGTCGGCGCCAGCACGTCCAGGGTGTCCGGGGCCGTCTGCAGCCCGGTGCCCAGCATTTTGAGCCAGGCCTCCTTGCGCGCCCACAGGCGCGCCCTGCCCTGCAGCAGCGCGATGCCGCCCAGCCCGGCGAGGTGCCGTTGTTCCGCCGGGGTCAACACGACGTCGTCGAACCCGTCGAAGTCCGCCCGGGCCGGATCCTCGACGTCGATGCCCAGATGCTCGCCCGGGTCCGGGTCCACGACCCCGGCCAGAAGCGTCCAGCCGGCCGCACGGGACAGGCTCAGCAGCAGCGGCGCCGCCTGGCCCCGGAGCAGGTAGCCGGGCCGGCCGTGTGAGATGTCCTCGCCGGTGCCGCACCGTGGGCAGCTGTACCAGGCGGTGAGGTCCGACGCCGGAACGCCGAGCAGGCCGGCGGCGAACCGGCGCTGCGCGAGCCGCCCGTGCAGGAAGTCCTCCCGGGTCCGCGGGGTCATGGCCCGGGCCCGGACGAGTTCGGCCCCGTCCAGCAGGGAGCGGGAGTCGCGTTCCAGCTCCGGTTCCGGGTAAAGGGCTGGTGCCGCGTCCACGGTCGCCCCCAGGTCCCTGGGAACCCCGGGGTCGCCGGGAACCCCGGGGTCGCCGGGAACGCGAAAGGGCGGGCAGGCACGCACAACAAGGTGTGATGCCATGACCCGCCCCTTTCAGAAACGTCTGCGCTGTGACCAGCGCAGTCCTCAGCGCTGCACCGCTCCGAATCGTTCGTGGGCGGCGGCCACGGCACCTTCACGGGCCTCCGAGGCCTCGTCCGCCGTCAGGGTGCGGTCGTCGGCGCGGAAGCGCAGGCTGAACGCCAGCGACTTCTTGCCTTCCTCGATGCCCTTGCCCGCGTAGACATCGAACAACGCGACGTCCTCGAGCAGTTCGCCGGCGCCTTCACGCAGCGCAGCCAGCACCTCCCCGGCCGGGACGTCCTGCGCCACCACCAGGGCCACGTCCTGCGTGGCCACCGGGTACGTCGAGATGTGCCGGGCCACGATCACGTCGGCGGCTGCCTCGAAGAGGGCGTCGGCGTTCAGTTCCAGTGCCACGGACCGGGCCGGCATGTCGTGCGCCGCCAGCAGCTTCGGGTGCAGCTCGCCGGCGTAGCCCACCACTTCGCCGGTGCGCAGTTCAAGCTGCGCCGCCCGGCCCGGGTGGAAGGCCTGATGCCGGCCCTGCGTGACCAGGAGCTCGACGCCGATCACGTCGCCGGCGATCCGGGCGATGTCCACCGCGTCCGCCCAGTCCCAGGCCCGCGGGGCGTGGCCCGGGGCAGCGGGAGAGTCGTGCCCCGTGAGCACGGCGGCGAGGTGCAGCGGCTGGTCCGGGACGCCGTCGTACAGGGCATCGAGCACGTCGTCGCCGGGCTTGACGCCGAGCGGCGGAATCGCGGATGTGCCAAGCTTCTCGCCCGGCAGGAACACGAGCCCGGCCTCGAAAAGGGCGAGGTCGCGGAAGCCGCGGGAGTGGTTGCGCTTGGCAACCTCGATCAGGCCCGGCAGGACGGAGGTCCGCAGGAAACCGTGCTCCTCGCTGATCGGGTTGGCCAGCTTGAGGGCCTTGCGCTCCGCACCTTCGGCGGGGACGCCAAAGGTGTCATTGGCGGCCTTCGAGACGAACGGATACGCCAGCACCTCGGTGAGTCCGGCGTCGGCGAGGGCCTGGATCAGGCGGCGGCGCTGCTGTTGGACGCGGGTCAGGCCACGGCCCGGGGGCGCCACGGGCAGGGTCGCCGGGATCTTGTCGTAGCCGACCAGCCGGGCGATTTCCTCGGTGAGGTCGTCCTTGGTCTCGAGGTCCTGGCGCCAGCTCGGGGCGGTCACCGTGTAGCCGTTGCCGGTCTTGGCAACGACGGCGCCGAGGTCCTCGAGCGAGGTCAGGATCTGTTCCTCGGTGAAGTCGATCCCGATCCGGGCTGCCGCGTACTCTGCCGGCAGTTCGATGGTGACGGCGTCCGGCGCGGTCCCGACGTCGGTCCCGGCCTCGTCGGCCGTTCCGCCGGCGAGTTCGACCAGCAGGTCCACCACACGCTGGGCGGCCACGTCGGCCACCTGCCAGTCCACGCCGCGTTCGAAGCGCTTGGACGCCTCGGAGGGCAGCTTGTGCCGGCGGCGGGCACGGGCGATCGAGACCTCGTCGAAGTGCGCGGCCTCGACCAGGACGTTCGTGGTGGTGTCCGAGACTTCGGTGTGGGCACCGCCCATGACACCGGCGATTCCGATGGGCCCGGATTCGTCCGTGATCAGCAGATCCTCGACGTCGAGCGTGCGCTCTTTGTCGTCCAGGGTGGTGATCTTCTCCCCCGCCGTGGCCCGCCGGACCACGATGTCGCCGGCCAGCTTGTCCAGGTCATAGCAGTGGTTCGGCTGCCCGAGCTCGAGCATGACGTAGTTGGAGATGTCCACGGGCAGGGAGATGGACCGGATGCCGGCGAGCCGGAGACGGGAGGTCATCCACGGCGGGGTGGGCCGGGTGGCGTCGACACCGCGCACGGTGCGGGCCACGAAACGGTCGCAGCCGGGCTTGCCGTAGATGGGGGCGTCGTCGTTGAGCTTGACGCCGTAGCCGCCGGAGAGCGACTGCGGAACCTGGACCTTGGAGACCGGGTCCGTGAACACGGTGCCGGTGGCGTGCGCGTATTCACGGGCCGCACCGCGGATGGAGAAGCAGTAGCTGCGGTCAGGGGTGACGTTGATTTCGGCGGCCTGGTCGTAGAGGCCGAGCAGTTCCATCGCGTCGGTGCCCAGTTCCGGGTCGAGGCCGATCCGGGACAGCACCAGGATGCCGTCGTGGTCCTCCCCGATGCCGAGTTCGCGGACGGAGGCGATCATGCCGGCAGAGAGGTGCCCGTAGGTCTTGCGCGCGGAGATCCTGAAGTCGCCCGGCAGCACGGCGCCCGGAAGGGTGACCACCACCTTGTCGCCTTCCACGAAGTTGTGGGCGCCGCAGATGATGCCCTGCACGCCGGAGGGATCGATGCCGGCGCCGGTCAGGGTCTGCTCACTGCCCTCGGGGACAACCCGGACCTGGCACCAGTTGATGGTCTTGCCGTTGGACTGGGGTTCCTTGACGATGCTGAGCACCTGGCCCACCACGATCGGACCCTGGACGGCGTCCGTGGGCCGGTGGACTGCTTCTTCTTCGAGCCCGACCTTGACGAGCTCGGCCATGACGTCTTCGGCCGTCGCTTCGGCCGGTACCTGCGCGAATTCGCGCAGCCATGAAAGTGGGATACGCACTGTTAGATCTCCATCCCGAAGTGCTCGCTGAAACGTACGTCGCCTTCAATCATGTCGCGCATGTCGCCAACCTCGTTGCGGAACATGAGGGTGCGTTCGATGCCCATGCCGAAGGCAAAGCCTGAATAGATGTCCGGGTCGATCCCGGCCGCGCGCAGGACATTGGCGTTGACCATGCCGCAACCGCCCCACTCGATCCAGCTGGGGCCGCCCTTGGCGCCCGGGTGCCAGATGTCCAGCTCCGCGGAGGGCTCGGTGAACGGAAAGTAGTTGGGCCGCAGCCGGATCTGGGCTTCCGCGCCGAACATCTGGCGTGCGAAGTGCTCCAGGGTGCCGCGGAGGTCCGCCATGCTCAGGTTCTTGTCGATGGCCAGGCCCTCGAACTGGTGGAACACGGGGGTGTGCGTCGCGTCGAGCTCGTCCGTGCGGAACACCTTGCCCGGGCACAGCACATAGATGGGCAGCTCCCGTTCCAGCATGGAGCGGACCTGCACCGGCGAGGTGTGCGTGCGCATGAGCAGGTGGGCCTCGGGCGGCTCGACGAAGAACGTGTCCTGCATGTCGCGGGCGGGGTGGTCCGGCTTGAAGTTCAGGGCATCGAAGTTAAACCATTCGGACTCGACCTCGGGCCCTTCGGCGATTTCCCAACCCATGCCGACAAAGATGTCCGCCACGCGGTCCTGCAGCGTGGACAGCGGGTGCCGTGCACCGGCCGTGCGCCGGCGCGGCGCTGCCGTGACATCCACGGTCTCTTCGACGAGGATCCGCGCGTCGTTCTCGGCCTCGAGCGCGACCGTGCGGTCCGCGAGCGCCTTGTTGACCCGTCCCCTCGAGGCGCCCATGAGCTTGCCGGCGGCGGCCTTCTGGTCCTTGGGCAGCGCGCCGATCTCACGGTTGGCGAGGCTCAGGGCGGACTTCTCGCCCGTGTGGGCGAGGCGCACGGCCTTGAGTTCATCGAGGGTCGCGGCGGCGGCGATGGCGGCAACGGCCTGGTCTACGGCGGCGGTAATGGCGGCTTCATCCAGAGGATTCGGGACGGCTGCGTCCGGCAAAGTTTCAGTCATCTACTGTTCTTAGCTACGAGTCGGATCATGCCAACAGCGTGCGCCGGGCACAGGGCGCGGCGCAGGTTCTCGGCAAGGCTTGTGGTCACTGTCCCCAGTCTAGTAGACGGCCGTCGGCGGCATGGCACGGCCGCCCCGCACGTGACGCAGCGGTGCCGGCTGCACCTGGGCACGCCAACGCCGGGATTCCAAGGGCACGGGACATCCCGGCGGACCCCTGACTGCCGGGCACACCCCCGGCTACCATGGCCTAATGACGCCCGGACAACGGCTTCGCCAGATCGCCAACCTGCTCAACGGCTCCACCCTACTGGGCCTGCTGCTGGCAGCCTGTGCGCGGACAACCGTCAGCTCCGGTCCGCGCGGATTGCTGATCGCTGGCCGCTACCGCTGGCGGTTGCCCTTTGCTGCGGCCTTCACGGTGGGCAACGTGATCCTCTTCCGGGCCGGACCGGAATCCGCCCGCGCCAATCCAGTGCTGCTGGGCCACGAGGAGCGCCACAGCACCCAATACGCCTGGTGCCTCGGGCTGCCCTTCCTTCCGCTGTACTTCATGGCCGCCGGCTGGTCCCTCTGGCGCACGGGCAACCCGGGCAGCGCCAACATCTTCGAGCGCCACGCCGGCCTGGAAGCGGGCGGCTACCCCCGGCCCGGCCTGCCCGGAACCAGACCACGCACGCACCCCAGAATGGGCACCGCCCCCGAACGTTACGAGGCCTGACATGACAGACAGCCCCCGAAGCATCTCCGTTGCAGGAACCGGCAGCGCCGAGGCGGTGCCGGACCTGCTGACCGTGTCGATCGGCGTTGAATGCCGCCGCGAGACCGTGGCCGAGGCCTACGGCGAGGCCGGAACGCGGTCGGCCGCCATCACGTCGGAGCTCCGGCAGCACGGCGTGGACAGCGCGGACTTATCCACCTCGGGGCTGAACGTCCGGGCCGAGCTGAACTGGCAGGATGGCCAGGGCCAGACCGTGACCGGCTATCTGGCCTCCAGCACGCTCACCGTCAGGATCCGCGAGTTGTCCGCGTCCTCGCAGATCCTTGCCGCGGCGGTTGCTGCCGGCGGCGACGCCGTCCGGCTGAACGGGCTGACCCTCGGCTTCGCCGACCCCTCGGCCGTGGAAGCCCGGGCCCGGGAGGCCGCCTGGCAGGACGCCCGCACCACCGCCGAGCATTACGCCGCCCTCGCAGGAACCGGGCTGGGCAGGGTCCTGTCCCTCACTCAGCACACCGGCTTCCAGGCGCCGATCCCCGTGGCGAAGATGCAGCGGGAAGCGGCGGTGGCCTCACTCACCGTCGAGGCCGGTGAGTCGGGCGTCACCGCCACCATCGGCGTCGTCTGGGAACTGCTGGAATGATTGTCCAGTAATTGTGGAAGCAGTTGTTTCGCGTCGCCGACGGCGGCCGCCACGGGCTCGGGCGGCGGATGACCGGCTTGGGCTAGTGGGTTGCGCCGGCAGGGAGCTTGAGATCCGCCGTCGTCGCCAGCGCAGTGCGCACGACGACGGCGAGCGCCGCCGCCATCTGGGCGGCCGGCAGCGAGGGGGCACTGCTTCCGGCCGGAAGCTGCGTGTCCTGGTAGGGGACGTGGACAAAGCCTCCCCTGGTGCCCGGACGTAGCCGCAGGGCGTGCATGAGCGTGTAGAAGACGTGGTTGCAGACATAGGTCCCGGCACTTTGGGACACTTCGGCCGGGATCGGTTCTGCGGTCAACGCCGCGAGCGCCGCCTTGACGGGCAGCGACGTGAAATAGGCTGCCGGTCCGCCCGGGACTACGGGTTCGTCCACTGGCTGATTGCCGGCATTGTCCGGAATACGGGCGTCGTCACAATTGATGGCCACCCGTTCCAGCGAGATGCGCGCCCTCCCGCCGGCCTGGCCGGCGCACAGCACAAGCTCCGGCGTGAAACGCTCGAGGGCCTCTGCCAGCACCTTGGCCGACTCGCCGAAGACGCATGGCAATTCCACCGCCTGGACATCCAGCCCTTCGGATTGGAGCAGCCGTGCCGCCGAACGGGCCGCTGCCCACGACGGATTGGCCGTATCGCCGCCAAATGGCTCGAACCCGGTCAGGAGAATCATCGCCCCAGCCTAACAATCCGCCGCCCCACTGCCCGGCAAGGCGCCACCCCCGCGGCACCCTTAACCCGGCCCCGTCCACACTTGGCCGCCAGGGCAGGTGTCGCTCCGGCCTCACGCGTCTGTCCGCGTCGGCAGGGTGAGGATTTCGGCCCCGTCGTTGGTGATGGCGATCGTGTGCTCACTGTGTGCAGTCCGGCAGCCGGTCGCACTTCGGAGCGTCCACCCGTCGGCGTCGGTGATGAGTTCAGCGGTGTCGGCCATGACCCATGGCTCCAGGGCGAGCAGCAGCCCGGGGCGCAGCTTGTAGCCACGGCCTGGCCGTCCGGTGTTGGGAATGTGCGGGTCCTGGTGCATGGTCGATCCGATGCCATGGCCCCCGAACTCGGTGTTGATCGGGTACCCCGCCTCGCCAAGGACTGAGCCGATGGCATGGGAGATGTCGCCGATCCTGGCTCCGGGCCGGGCAGCGGCTATCCCTGCGCTCAACGCGCGCTCGGTCGCGCTGATCATCGCGACGCCTTCCGGGGGCTTTGAGCCGCCCACGATGAAGCTGATGGCGGAGTCTGCTGCGACTCCCCGCTTGGAGACGGCGAGGTCGAGTGTCAGCAGGTCGCCATCGGCCAGCGTGTAGTCGCGTGGGAGTCCGTGGAGCACGGCGTCGTTGACGGCCGTGCAGATGTAGTGTCCGAACGGCCCGCGGCCGAAGGACGGCTCGTAGTCGACGTAACAGGACTGCGCACCAGCCTCGGCGATCATGGCCTGCGCCCATCGGTCGAGGTCCAGGAGGTTCGCGCCGACCGTGCTGCGGTACTTCAGCGTCTGCAGGATGTCAGCGACAAGGGCGCCTGCTTCTTTGGCCCGGGCAAGTTCGGTGGGATTCAGGATCTCGATCATGCGGCGCCTTTCTCACGCGTCCAATAACTATACCGGTCATATTATCCCGGTATAATCGAAGCCATGGTCAGGTTGCCCCTCACATTCGCAGAGATCGAGCGCGGACAGCGCCTCGGCGCCCTGTTGCGCCGCGCCAGGGGGGAACGCTCGATGCTCGACATCGCGCTCGATGCACGCGTCTCACCGGAAACCCTCCGGAAGATCGAGACGGGCCGCGTAGCGACCCCCGCCTTCCCGACCATCGCCGCTATCGCCGGCGTCCTCGGACTCTCCCTCGATGCGGTGTGGGCCGAGGTCAACCAGACCAAACGCGCCACTGAACCAACCGGCCCTGATCACAACGCCCGTGAGCGGCTGGCTTCGTAAGCCTCGATCCCGCAGCTGCGCAGGCCGCCCCATGCTGCAACCGGCCGCCGCCTCGCCCGTCAGCATCCTTGACATTCAGTCGAACATATATTCGAATGTAGGCATGAGATGGGACGCACAAGCACTTGAGCGCGGCGATTCCCCGGCCGCCGCTTCGCCCACGGCTGCCCTGCTGCCCCTGGCCGGACTCGTGCGGACGGTTTCCACCCCGGAGTTTGCCGGGATCACCTTCCATGAGGTCACCGCCAAATCGGTGCTCAACAAGGTGGTCGCCGGTTCGCGGATGCCGTTCGACTGGACCGTCAACCCCTACCGCGGCTGCAGCCACGCCTGCGTCTACTGCTTCGCGCGCAAGAGCCACACCTATCTGGACTTCGACGCCGGACTGGACTTCGACAGCCAGGTGGTGGTCAAGATCAACGCCGCCGAGATACTGCGCAAGGAGCTGGCCAAGCCCTCCTGGCAGCACGAGCACGTGGCCCTCGGCACCAACACGGACCCGTACCAGCGCGCCGAGGGCCGCTACCAGCTCATGCCCGGCATCATCGGTGCCCTCGCCGATTCCGGCACTCCCCTGTCAATCCTCACCAAGGGCACGCTCCTTGCCCGGGACATCCCGCTGCTGAAGCATGCCGCGGCCCAGGTGCCGGTGGGCGTGGGCATCTCGCTGGCCATGACCAACGAGCAGCTGTCCGAAGCCGTGGAACCGGGCACGCCTGGGCCACGTGCCCGGCTGAAGCTCATCTCCCGTCTGCGGGAAGCGGGCCTGCCCTGCGGCGTCATGGCCATGCCCATCCTGCCGTGGCTCTCCGACAGCGACGACGCCCTCGACTCCCTCTTCGGGGCCCTCGCGGCGGCCGGCGCCACAGGCGTCACGGCCGGTGCGCTGTACCTGAAGCCGGGCACCCGTGAATGGTTCATGCAGTGGATCGCCCGCGAACATCCGCACCTGGCGGGAAAGTACCGCCGGCTGTACGGCAGCGGGTCGTACGCATCCAAGGAATACCGCGCCTGGCTGGCAGGGCGGGTCCGGTATTTCAAGGACCTGCACGGCTTCTCCGGTTCGCAGGGCTTCAGCCACCGGGACCTCGACGGGGGCAGCGACCATGACAACGCCCGGGAGGAAGAAGCCCAGTACCCGGCCGGGAGCATCCCGGACACCGCGGGGCACGCAAGCCCACGCCACTCCGGCGCCATCCGTTCCGGCACGGCCCGTTCCGACGCCGCCCAGCCCACATTGTTTTGAAGTCCGCTCCACCTCAAGCACACGGAGCCATGGGTCCCCTGCGCAGCAGGGCTGCCGGAGCGGAAAGTGCCCTGAGCCGCCAGGCGCAGGATGCCTAGAGCGCCTTGACTGCGCCGAGCACCCTGGCCAGCGAATCCTTGGCGTCCCCGAACAGGAGCGTGGTCTTGGGATCGTGCAGGAGCTCATTCTCGATGCCGGCAAACCCCGGGCGCATGGACCGTTTCAGGAAAACGACCTGCTGGGCCTGCACCACTTCCAGGATCGGCATCCCGTAAATCGGCGAACCCGGCGAGGACTTGGCCGCCGGGTTGACGACGTCATTGGCCCCGACTACCAGAACGATGTCCGTGGTCGCGAATTCGGGATTGACTTCCGCGAGCTCCCGCAGTGACTCGTACGGCACGTTGGCCTCTGCCAGCAGCACGTTCATGTGGCCCGGCATGCGTCCCGCCACGGGATGGATGGCGAACACGACGTCCACTCCGCGGGCGCCCAGTGCCGTGGCAAGCTCCGCCACAGTGTGCTGGCCCTGGGCCACGGCGAGCCCATAACCGGGAACGATCACCACCCGCTGGGCGTAGCCGAGCTGGACGGCAATGTCCTCCGGGGACGAGGAACGCACTGGCCGGTCGCTCAGGGCGGTCGAACCCGCCGTCGAGCCGCCCTTGAACGCCCCGAACATGATTCCGCCGACTCCGCGCCCCATGGCCGAGGCCATGACCTTGGTCAGGATGGTGCCGCTCGCGCCCACGAGCGTCCCGGCGACCAGCAGCAGGACATTGCCCAGGACCACGCCGGACGCTGCCACCGCCAGCCCCGTGAAGGCATTCAGCAGGGAGATCACGATCGGCACGTCCGCCCCGCCCACGGGCAGCACCAGGAGCAGCCCTGCGGCGAGGCCCAGGCCCAGCAATGCGAGCGACCAGCCCAGCGATCCGGTCAGGACCACCAGAGCTCCTGAGATGACCGCCCCCAGCAGGACGGCCCCCATCACCCAGGGCATCCCGGGAAACAGCAGCGGACGGGTGCTGATGAGCTCCTGCAGCTTGCCCACGGTCACCGCGGAGCCGGCGAAGGACACCGCGCCAACCAGCATGGTGAAGACGACGGCCAGGCGGACCCAGGGATCTTCCTGGTGGCCAAGTTCCAGTACGGCGACGAGCGCCGCGGCCCCGCCTCCGACGCCGTTGAAGAGCGCCACGAGTTGGGGCATCTGGGTCATCTGCACCCGGCGCGCCACGGGGAAGGCAATCGCGGAGCCCACGGCGATGGCCGCGAGGATGAGTGGAACATTTTCCAGCCGCGCGGAGAGGAAGACGGTGACGACGGCGAGCAGCGCCCCGGCCGCGCCGATGGCGTTGCCGCGGCGGGCAGTTCGTGGCGAACTGAGGCCCTTGAGCGCCAGGATGAAGCAGACGGCGGCCACAAGGTAGAGCAGGGCTGTCCATTCGGGGCTCAGGAGGCTCATTTGGACTCCCCCGCCGCGTCGGCGGAGCTCCCCTCACCGGGGTGTCCTTCGCCCGCGGTTCCGCCAGCCTTGGCGGCGCCGCTTGGGGCGGGGATGCGTGTCCGTTTGTGGGCGCTGAACATCTCCAGCATCCGGTCCGTGACCACAAAGCCGCCCACCAGGTTGACGGTGGCCAGGACGACGGCCAGGAGCGCGACGCCGAGGACCCACGGGTCACTGGCCTGTCCGGCGACGATGATGGCGCCGACCAGGATGATGCCGTGGATGGCGTTGGCGCCGGACATGAGCGGTGTGTGCAGTTTGCTGGTGACCTTGGAGACGACTTCGAAGCCAACGAACACCGCGAGCACCACCACGGTCAGCAACGCGACGGGGCCCATCACGCCTCCCTTTCCAATGCTTCCGCGGTGGGGGCGTGCCGCACCGTGCCGCCGTGGGTCAGGCACGTTCCGGCGACCACGTCGTCGTCGAAGTCCGGGGCCACCGAGCCGCAGTTGGTCATGAGCGCGAGGAAGTTGCTGACGTTCCGGGCGAAAAGCCGGGACGCGTCCGAGGGCATGGCGGATGCCGCGTCCTGCAAACCTACGAGCGTGACCGATCCGCCGTCGACCGGCACCTGCACGTCCTGGCCGGCGATCACGCCTTCGACGTTGCCTCCGGACTCCGCGGCGAGGTCGACGACGACGGATCCTGCCCGCATGCCGGCCACCATGGCGGTGGTCACCAGCAAGGGAGCGGCCCGGCCGGGGATGGCCGCCGTCGTGATCAGGACGTCCGCCGCCGCGACATGCGGGGCCAGGAGGCTGCGCTGGCGTTGCGCCCGGTCCTCACCGAGGGCACGGGCGTAGCCTCCGGTTCCGTCTGCCGCCGCATCGATGTCCAGGTTGATGAACGTGCCGCCCATCGAGGCGACTTCCTCGGCGGAGGCGGCCCGGATGTCGTTGGCCGAGACCCGGGCGCCGAGCCGCTTTGCCGTGCCGATCGCCTGCAGCCCCGCGACGCCGGCCCCAAGGACGAGCACCCTCGCCGGCGGGATGGTACCGGCGGCGGTCATGTAGAGCGGGAAGAACCGCGGGTAGCGGACGGCGGCTTCCAGCACGGCGCGGTAGCCCGTGACCAGGGACTGGGAGCTGAGCGCATCCATGGACTGCGCCCGGGAGATCCGCGGAAGCAGCTCCAGGGCGAACGAGGTGATCCCGGCAGCGGCGAGTGTCCGGACGGTCGGCAGCTCCGAGGACGGCGATGCCAGCCCGATGGTGACGGTGCCGGGCCGCAGCCGGGCCGCGGCCTCCGGGGTGAGCGCGCGGACATGCAGCAGGACGTCCAGGGCCTCCAACGGGAGCTCGGAGATGACCGTCGCGCCGGCCTCCTTGAAGGCGGCGTCGGCGAAGCCTGCTTCGGTGCCAGCACCGCTCTCGACCAGGAGATGGAGCCCGAGCGCCGTCAGCTGCCGGGCCGTCTCCGGTGTGGCCGCGACTCGGCGTTCTCCGGCTCGCTGCTCTCGTCCGACACCGACCTGCACGGGCCACTCCTCTCGGTTGGGATCAGAGTAGGCACATGCCTGACCGTTTGGCGAGAGGCGGGCTCCCGAAGCGCGGCGGCGAGTCCGGTCAGCGGCCCAGTCCCGCTTCCACTCCGCGCGACCCGGTGGCGTGCACAGCCGCCAGGAGGGCCTCGACGATGGGGAGGTCCGCCGGGATCCACGGCAGGTCCAGGACCCCTGCCGGATTGCGGAGGTCGAGCCAGCGCAATTCGTCATGGTCCTCCAGCGGCCGGGGTTCTCCCTGCACGAGCTCCGCGAACCAGACCCTCATCGCCGCCTTCGCGTTGAGCGGCCAGCCCGCGGCGGTTTCCGCGGGCAGCTCCGCCCCGAGCCGCACCAGCACGCCCAGTTCTTCCCGGAGCTCGCGGTGCAGGGCGTCCTCGGCGGCCTCGCCTGGTTCGACTTTTCCGCCCGGGAACTCCCACATTCCGGCAAACTGCGGCGGCGCTGTGCGCCGGGCCACAAGGAGCATGCCCGGGTCGGCCAGGGAGTCCACTACTGCGCCGCCTACGACGCCTATGAGTCCAGTCACGCCCTCAAGTCTAAGGCGGGCGCAGGGTCCGGCGCCCGGGGGCCGGGGCCGGGGCCGGCCCCGGTAGGGGACAATGGTGGAGGCGGCCGCCACGACACCTTCCGGAATATTCGGCGTCCCCTCCCGGTTCTTAAAAGCATATTTATCTGTCCGATCCATCCGGCCTCTCCCGGAAAATCTCTCCGAAAAGACGAATGACAACCACCACACACGCCCCGGCGCCGACCAAGTCCGGCACCCGTCACGTTGCCCTGGCAATCATTGCCCTCGCGATGGGCGGCTTTGGCATCGGCACCACGGAATTCACCATGATGGGCCTGCTCAAGGAGATCGAACAGGGCCTGAACATCAGCACGCCCGAGGCGGGTCACCTGATTTCGGCCTACGCCCTCGGCGTCGTGATTGGCGCGCCGGTGCTGGCCGCGGTCGGGGCCAAACTCCCGCGGAAGTATCTGGCCCTCGGGCTCATGCTCTTCTTCAGCATCGCCAACCTCAGTTCCTTCCTCGCCCCGGACTACGGCTCCATGCTGGTGTCCCGGTTCGCCGCGGGACTCCCCCACGGCGCCTTCTTCGGGGTTGCGGCCGTGATTGCCGCCTCCCTGGTGGCGCCGACCAAGCGGGGCTGGGCCATTTCGATGGTCATGGCCGGGCTGACGGTGTCCAACGTCATTGGCGTCCCCTTCGCCACCTGGCTGGGCCAGAGCTACGGGTGGCGGCTGCTGTTCCTGCTGGTGGGCCTGATCGGCATCATTACGCTGTTCATGCTGTGGAAGTTCGTCCCGTTCCAGAAACCGCACGCCGATGCCAGCTTCCGCAGGGAGCTCGGCGCGCTCAAGCGGCTGCAGGTGTGGCTTGCCATCCTGGTCGGCATCGTCGGCTTCGGCGGGTTCTTCGCGACCTACACCTACATTTCGCACACCATGACCTCCGTCGCCGGCCTCCCGGCGGCCTGGCTGCCGCTGGTCGTGGCCCTGTACGGCGTGGGCATGGTGGTGGGCAACATCGTTGGCGGCCGGATCGCCGACAAATCCGTCATGGGCACGATTTACTGGGTCCTGCCCGGCACGGCGGTGGCACTCGTGGTTTATGCCGTGGGCGTCCACTGGGCCTGGTCCGCGCTGGTCATGGTGTTCGTCGTTGGCGCCGCCGGGTCCATGCTCGTTCCCGCCCTGCAGACCAGGCTGCTCGATGCGTCCCCTGATGCACCGTCGCTGGCCTCCTCGCTGAACCATGCTGCGCTCAACGTCGCCAACGCCCTCGGTGCCTTCCTGGGCGGCCTGGTGATCGCCTGGGGCTGGGGCTACGTCGCCCCCGCGCTCGTGGGCGCCGTCCTGGCCGTGCTGGGTCTCGGGGTCGCCGCCTTCAGCGGCGCCGTGGAACGCCGGCGGCCGCTGGCCTCCTAGCCACCCCGCCACCCGCCAGAACACCGCGGCAGAACAGCCGCGGCCGCGGTACCCCGCCAACGGCAGAGGAAGAGGCCGAGGCAGCAGGGTGCAGATGCTCCAAAAAGAACAGCAGTCCTGTCCAGTGATGCACTGGGCAGGACTGCTGTTCTGTTGAGGGGCTGCCGTTCCATCTGGCGGCTGCCGTTCTCCCTATGGGCTTCCGTTCTCCCTGTGGGCTGGGCGGCTCAGGGGGCGCTGACGCGCTGCACATCCGGTTCCAGATAGATGACCCGGGCAATCGGGACGGCTTCCCGAACCCGGACCTCCGCGTCATCAATCGCCTTCGCAATGTCCTGGCCCGAGTCCGAGCGGCCGATGCTGATCTTGGCCGCCACCAGCAGCTCCTCGGGGCCAAGGTGCATGGTCTTGAGGTGAATGATGCTGGTGCCGCCGGCCTCGATCGCGCTGCGGATCTTGGCGACGTCATCGCGGGTGGCCGACTCGCCCAGCAGCAGGGACTTGGTTTCCATGGCCAGCACCACGGCGATCGCCACGAGCAGCAGACCGATCATCGCGGTGCCGAGGGCGTCCCAGATGCCGTTCCCGGTCAGGAGCGTCAGGCCCACGCCGAAGAGCGCGAACACCAGGCCCACGAGGGCGCCGAAGTCCTCGAGCAGGATCACCGGGAGTTCCGGCTGCTTGGCGTTGCGGATGAACTTAACCCAGCTCTGCTTCCCACGCAGGGGGTTGGATTCGATGATCGCTGTCCGGAACGAGAACGACTCGGCAATGATCGCGCCGATCAGGACGGCCAGCGGCACCCACCAGAAGTCACCTTCGATGGCGTGCGGGTGCTGGATTTTTCCCCAGGCCTCGTACAGTGCGAACAGGCCGCCGACGCTGAAAAGCACAATCGAAACGATGAAGGCGTAGATGTAACGCTCGCGGCCGTAGCCGAAGGGGTGCTCGGGGCTGGCTTCCCGCTTTGCGCGTTTGCCGCCGAGCAGGAGCAGCAGCTGGTTGCCGGAGTCTGCGAGGGAGTGAATCGCCTCGGCCAGCATGGACGAGGACAGCGTCAGAAAGTAGGCGACGAACTTCAAAACGGCGATGGTCAGGTTTGCGGCCAGCGCCGCGAGAATCGCCTTGGTACCGCCATTTGCAGCCACGTGAGCTTCTCCTTATGGGGTTCTTCCGGGGTGTATGCGAACACCGGAAGAACCCAGCGCCCACAAGGAATACCGTACCGGTTTCCGGGCCGGCGCCGAACCGCGGCGGGGACCAACGCTGCCACGTAACGATTGGGTAGTCCCCTGCTGACAAGCAATCCGCCCTATGTTAGCTTGAAGCCATATTCGGTATTCACAATTTGGATGCCGAAAAATATGTAGGAGGAGACATGGGCTTTCTTGGCTGGATCATTCTCGGACTCATAGTGGGTGCAATCGTCAAGGCACTCTTGCCCGGCAGGGTCGGTGGCGGCTGGGTTACCAGCCTCGTGCTCGGCGTCGTCGGCGCGATTGTTGGCGGCTGGATCGGGGACCTGCTGTTCGGCGGCGGCAAGATGGAATTCTGGAATCTCGGTTCCTGGCTCCTGGCCATCGTCGGTGGCCTCGCGGCCGCGTTCATCTACGGCGCCATCACAGGGCGCAACAAGACCACCACCTAATTCTTCAAGGCACTGGCCGCACACTTTGTGTGGGGGCGGCAGTGACACTACGACGGCGGGGCTCACCATTCGGTGGGCCCCGCCTTTCGTTTGGCCTGCGTTTTTCGGACAGGAATTCCTGCCGGACCCGCTGGTTTCCTGCTGGGCGGCTAGGGGGTTTGCTGGGAGCGGGCGCTGGCGTACAGGCAGACAGTGGCTGCGGTGCCGAGGTTCAGGCTTTCCGCTTCCCCGTACACCGGCACGGCCACCCGGTGGTCGGCCAGCGCGATCTCGTCCTCGGACAGGCCTTGGGCCTCGTTGCCGAAGAGCCAGGCGGTCGGCTGTTCCAACGCGTACACCGATTCGGCGGCGGATGCCCCCAGGCGGCGGGCCGCGTTCTCGTCCTGGAGACGGTCCAGGTCCAGTTGTCCCTTGCCGTCCGCGGCCAGCACGCCGACGCCACGCTCCCGGCAGCGGGCCACGACTTCCTCGACCTCCGCGCCGAGGACAACGGGCAGATGGAACAGGGAACCCGCCGTCGACCGCACGGCCTTGGGGTTGTAGATGTCCACGCTCGAGCCGGTCAGGATGACAGCGTCGGCGCCGGCGGCGTCGGCCGCCCGCAACACGGTGCCGGCGTTGCCGGGGTCCCGGACCTGGCACAGGACGGCAATCAGCCGCGGGCCGGCGTCGAGCACGTGCTCAAGGCTGACGTCCAGGAAGCCGCAGACGGCAATGATGCCCTGTGGGGTGACGGTGTCCGCCATCGCAGCGATCACTTCGTCGGTTGCGAGGTGCGCGTGGGTTCCCTCGGCCAGCTGCTCCAGCTCCGGGTGGCGGTCCAGGCAGGCCTCGGTGGCGTACACCTCATAGACGATGCCGGGCTCCCCCGCGGCGATCCTCTTCCCGTGCAGGACCAAGGCCTCACGGACCGCCTGCGGGCCTTCGGCCAGGAACTCGCGACGCTTTAAACGGGCCGGGCGCCCGGCAAGCTGTGCCACCTTCCTCATCCGATCAGCTCGGGGGTTGGAGAGTGGAAAGTCTTGCGGGCGCCCGGTTTCGTTCATATAAGAACCTTAGTGGCTATTCCAGCCGGCTCTTGAACGAGACAGTCTTTCAACTGCGGGAGGAACTACTTTGCAGCCTCGTCGGCGGCCTTCTTGGCTGCAGGCTTCTTCGCGGGAGCCTTCTTGGCAGCCTTGGGAGCCGGAGCAGCCTCAGCCTGGACGGCCGGAGCGGACGTGTCGGCAGGCAGCGAGTCCTTGGCGACCTTGACCAGCGCGGCGAAGGCGTTGGCGTCGGAAACGGCCAGCTCGGCCAGCATACGGCGGTCAACCTCAACCTCAGCGGCCTTCAGGCCCTGGATCAGGCGGTTGTAGGTCAGGCCGTTGGCGCGGGATGCAGCGTTGATGCGCTGGATCCAAAGACGGCGGAAGTCGCCCTTCTTCTTCTTACGGTCACCATAGCTGTACACAAACGAGTGCAGCAGCTGCTCTTTTGCCTTGCGGTACAGGCGTGAACGCTGTCCGCGGTAACCCTTTGCGCGTTCGAGGATAACCCGGCGCTTCTTGTGGGCGTTAACCGCCCTCTTCACACGTGCCACGTGCGTACTCCTTAGAAAATTTCTGATCCCAAGCGTCTACTGCCGGAACGGTCCGGCTGGCCTGAGAAGCCTTTTTGGTAGTTGACTGCTGCCAGGTGGCGAACAGTCAGAGAACTTGGAACTTAGATGCCGAGCATCTTCCGGATGACCTTGGCGTCGCCCTTGAAGACGATCTTGTCGCCGGCAAGGCGACGGGTCAGCCGGGAGGACTTGTGCTCGAGGTAGTGGCGGCGGTTGGCCTGCTGGCGGCGCAGCTTGCCGGTACCGGTCAGCTTGAAGCGCTTCTTAGCACCGCTGTGGGTCTTCATCTTCGGCATGGGAACCGATCTCCTTACGTATCCGCAGAAAAGTCTGCAGCTCTTTCGTGCAGCCACCCCTGCGGGCGGCGTGCTGGTTGCCTGCTGCCGGACATTGCTGTCCGGCAGCCGTGAACTAGTTGGTCTTCTTGGTGCCAGGCTTGGCGGCTGCCCGGGGGGCGGCCGGCCGTGCGGCGGGCTTCGGCGCTGCGGGCCTGGGTACCGGCTTCGGAGCAGCAACCGGCTTCGGTGCTGCTGCCGGAGCGGCTGCCTTTTCCTCGGGAGCCTTCGCTGCCGCCGGGGCCGGAGCGGCCTTCGGAGCCGCGGGAGCCTTGGCTGCTGCCGGCTTCTCGGCGGCCTTCGGAGCCGCCGGAGCCTTCGCTGCTGCCGGCTTCTCGGCCGCCGTCGGAGCCGCCGGAGCCTTCGCTGCTGCCGGCTCCTCGGCTGCCTTCGGTGCGGCTTCCGCCGGCACGTCCTGGGCGGGGGCCTCGTCGGCCTTGGTCTCTTCGACCGGAGCCGCTTCAACCTTGGCTTCTTCAACCTTGGCTTCTTCGACCTTGGTCTCTTCAACCTTGGCTTCTTCGACGGGTGCCTCCGCTGCGGGTGCCTCCGGCGATACGACGTAGCCTTCCGGCAGGAGGTCCGACAGCGTCTGGGTCAGCGGGGCGTTGCCACCGGAGACATCGACGCGTCCCGAAGCCTTGGCTTCGTTCTCAGCCTTGGCTTCTGCGCGCTGCGTTGCGCGGCGGGCCTCCGCCTTGGCTTCGGCCTTGTTCTTCAGCGGGCCAACCACCATGACCATGTTGCGGCCATCGATGCGCGGGCTGGACTCCACCACACCAACTTCGGCGACGTCGTCGGCGAAGCGCTGGAGCAGGCGGATGCCCATCTCGGGGCGCTGCTGCTCGCGGCCGCGGAACTGGATCATGGCCTTGACCTTGTCGCCGGCACCGAGGAAGCGGAGCGCGTGTCCGCGCTTCGTTTCGTAGTCGTGGGTGTCGATCTTCAGGCGGAAACGGATTTCCTTCAGGACCGTGTTGGTCTGGTTCTTCCGGGCCTCGCGTGCCTTGACAGCGGCTTCGTACTTGTACTTGCCGAAGTCCATCAGCTTGCACACCGGAGGCTTCGCCTGCGGTGCAACTTCAACGAGATCAAGATCGGACTCGGCAGCCAAACGCAGGGCATCCTCAATACGGACAATTCCTACTTGTTCGCCTGCAGGGCCGACCAGCCGCACCTCGGGGACGCGGATACGCTCATTGATTCTTGGCTCGCTAATGTTAAAGCTCCTGTGTTCGTGAGGGGTATTCCACCGGCAAAAAGAGAAGGCCCCCAATTGCCGGAGCAATCGAAGGCCTCGAGATCGGAACTGCCGCCCTCAATGGGGCAACATGCACTTCCTGCGGACCGGAGTCCGAGGTAGTGCCCGACCAGGTACCCGGCAACCTTGACTCCTGGACAGGAGGGGCTTCCCGAAGGAAGTTTCGCGGCTGACGCGGGTGGGAGAGAACTCCGCTTGCAAACTAAAGCCAACTCTACAGAAAGACACCCGTTCAACGCACGTATGCATCGCCGGGCGCCAACTTCAGTGACAAGCACTGCCAGTCAGAACACTGCATTCTATAAAAGCTTGAGAATAACGACATTTAGTCGGTCTGTGACAAGCTTACCAGCATGAGCACTTCAGATAGTAATTCCCACGTCTTCGAGCCCGCGGCAGCCCAGGCGGACGTCTCGCAGCAGATCCGCGACATCTCGGAAGTCCCCTCCATCGAGGTCATCACCACGGCCGCCGTGCACCTGATGAGCGCCGCCGCGGTAAAGCTCGGCCTCGCCGCCGAGGAAAATGCCCAGGACCTCAAGGACCTGGACGAGGCCCGCAAGCTGATCACCGCCCTCGCCGGTCTGGTGACCGCGGCGGCGCCCGAAATCGGCTCACAGCACGCTGGACCGTTGCGCGACGGACTCCGTTCGCTCCAGCTGGCCTTCCGCGAAGAATCGATCATCCCGGACGCGCCGGGCAAGGGCCCGGGCGAGAAGTACACCGGCCCCGTCAACTAAGCACCCGTCAGTCAGGACAACGCCGGCGTGCGGACCACCCAGGTCCGCCCGCCGGCGTCGTTATTTTCCGTCCTCAGGATTTGCCGTTCACAAAGCCCGGGCGCGTGCCCGGAGTGGCGCAATGGCGGCAGGCCCGCGTTCAGACGCGGGCCAGGCGGCTGCGCCGGACCTGTTGCAGGGCCAGTCCCACCAGGCAGAGGGCCACGCCCGCCAACCCCACTGAGACGAAGCCGGCCGACGGGCCGATGAGGTCAATGAACAGCCCGGCAAGCGGCGCGCCCAGGGCCACTCCGCCGGTGAGCGATGACCCGTACCAGCCCATCGCCTCGCCACGCCGGCTTTCATCCACCAGTTCGGCCACCTTTTCCGAGGCCGCGGACAACACCGGCGCGCACAGCAGACCCGGCAGCAACGCGAGCAGGCTGAGCGTCCAGACGTCGGTCGCGAAGGCCATCGGGACCGTCAGCGCTGACATCCCCAGCAACAGGAGGATCGGGGAAACGGCCCGGTGCATGGCACCGTAGAGGACGCCGCCCACCACCGAGGCCGCGCACCAGAAGAGGAACACGATGCCGATTTCGGCCTGGTGGCCGCCGGTCTGGAGCGCCGCGACGATGCCGACGTCGGTGCCGCTGAGGACCATGCCGGCACCGGCGCCGACGGCAAACACGGCGGCTACGGCGGCGGTGAACCAGCTGAAGTTGTGGATGACCCTGTGGCGCAGGCCGGATCCCCGCCGGCGGCGCTCCTCGGCGGCGGCCGCCAGGGGTGCCAGTTCGGCTGCTGCCTCCTGCAGGTGGGCCGGCGCGGCGGCGACCACTGCGGCTTCCGCGCACTCCAGCTCCTGCGCCTCAAGCCCGGCGTCCGGGGAAGCACTCCGGGTGGGCGGGTTGAACCACATGAGGAAGAGCCCGGAGACGGATGTGGCCACTCCCACGACTGTCAGGCCCAGGACGGACTGGCCGCTGGTGGCGACGACGGCTCCGACGGCCGGGCCGATCATGAAGACCAGCTCGGTGGCGATGGCGTCGAGCGCAAAGGCAGTCCGGCGCTGTTCCCCGGGGGCCAGAACGCCCAGCGACTGCCGCACCACGCTGAAGATGGGCAGGGTCAGCAGGCCCCCGATGAAGACCAGGGGCAACAGGGCCTCGTAGGACACGTGCGGCACGATCGACCAGATCACGGCCTCGGAGACCACAGACGGAATCAGCGCCTTTCGCAGCCCCACGGTGTCGACCCGGCGTCCGCGCCAGGGCGCGCCGACGGCGATACCGATCGTCATCACGGCGGCGGCCGCTCCGGCGGCGGCGTAGCCCTGGCCGAGGGTCAGGACGATGTGCAGGGTCAGCAGGACGCCGGCCGCCGAGTGCGGTATGCGTGCGATCATGCCGACCAACAGGAGGCGCCTGATGGGCCGGATCGCCAGCAGCTGACGGTAAAGCGCGAAATTCACGGACTATATCCTTCTGGTACTGCCCACGGCAGCACCGGGAGGTCCCCCGTTGGGCCGTCAGCTATGGTGCTGCGCGCTGCAGCTTGACCTCGATCGAATCAACCCGCTCGGCAAAGATTTCATTCCGGGCCCAGGCGTTATTGAGGCCGGCGACGATCGACTGCACGCCGGCGGCGTCGAGACCGTCTTCAAGGTAGAGGACCACACGGAGTTCCGGGCCGGCTCCCCCACCGGGGAGCCGCCTGCCATCGGCCGTGGCCGAGGCAACTCCACCCCCCGGATGAATTTCAACACGGCGGACCGCCGGAAAGCCAACCGCGCCTTCCCCGAGTGCACCCGCGAGATCGGGATCGGCGTATGACGGCGTCCATGGCTGCTGCTGGGCGAGGGCCCAGACTGCCGGCCGGCGGACCACGAACGTCACTTCCGAGCCGGGATCGAGCACGAGCAGCTCCGCGCCTTCCGCGACCGCTGACAAGGCAGCCCGGGCCGCGTACACGGCGACCGGCCTGGCCTCCGGGTGCCACGCCGTCAGTGACGCCGCCGAGGTGAACACCGGCATGGCCGTCCGCCCGTCCGGCGCCTTGAGCGTCACCAGGGCCATGTCGGCCTGCTTGTCCGAGTGCAGCGGATCCCCGTTGGGCCCGGCCGCGGCCTCGCCCTCTTCGGCGAGCTGGGCGAGAATTGGCACGAACACCCGGGCGGTGGCCAGCGCGGCCACCACGGCCGCCTCGTCGCCAGTGCCCGCGGCGAGGTCGGACAAAGCCGCCAGATAGCCGGCGTCGGCGGTGCCGTCGTCGTCGTCGAAATTATGGATCTTGGCGTCATTGCCGGACAGGCTGCGCCCAGCCCAGGGTTGGCCGGCGGAGTCCGTGGCCCCGCCGGCGCCGGCAAGGGCCGCCGCGATATGCCCGGGCAGATGCCGGATGGGACCGGCCCCGGTCCCTGCCTGCACTCTCTCGTGGGGGTTATTGGGGTCGTGGGTGTCGTGGGAGTGCGTCATGGGCGCCTTCGCCGCTAGCGGCGGCCGGCGACGTCGAGGGCCTCGGGCAGGGTGAAGTTGCCGTTGTAGAGGGCCTTGCCGACGATGGCGCCTTCGACGCCGAGCGGCACCAGGGAGCGCAGGACCTTGAGATCCTCGAGGCTGGAAATGCCGCCGGAGGCGACCACCGGCTTACCCGTTTTCTCGACCATCTGGCGCAGGAGTTCGACGTTGGGGCCCTGGAGCGTGCCGTCCTTGGTCACATCGGTCACGACGTACCGGGCGCAGCCGGCGTCCTCGAGGCGGCCGAGCACGTCCCAGAGGTCCCCGCCTTCCTTGGTCCAGCCCCGGCCGGCGAGGGTGGTGCCGCGGACATCCAGGCCGACGGCAATCTTGTCGCCGAAGCGCTCGATCACCCGGGCCGTCCATTCCGGGTTCTCCAGTGCCGCCGTGCCCAGGTTGACGCGTGCGACGCCGAGGTCGAGGGCCTTCTCAAGGGATTCGTCGTCGCGAAGGCCGCCGGAGAGCTCCACCTTGATATCGAGCCGGCCGACGACCTCGCGCAGGAGCTCGGCGTTGGAGCCGCGCCCGAACGCGGCGTCCAGGTCGACCAGATGCACCCACTCAGCCCCCTGCTGCTGCCAGTTGAGGGCGGCCTCCAGCGGGGTGCCGTAGCTCGTCTCGCTGCCGGCTTCGCCCTGTACGAGCCGGACGGCCTGTCCGTTGACGACGTCGACGGCGGGCAGGAGCTCGAGTACGGGCAGCGGGGTTTCGGTGGTCATCGTGGAGTCCTCAGCTTGGGGATGGTGGTGGGGAGGGGCGGTCAGGACGCCGGCAGGGTCAGGAGGTAGGCGGCCAGCAGTGACATGCCGGCGAGGATGTAGAAAACGATCTGCACCCAGAGCGGACTTTTCTGCTGGCGGAAGGAGATCCCGCCGCCAACCAGCAGGCCGGCCACGCCCATGAGCACCAGGGACCACATCTAGGCGGTCCCTTCCGGGGCTGCGGTACGGTCCGGGGCTGCGGGGCGCAGGCTCTGGACCCAGTTGCGCAGCAGCCGGGCGCCGGCGTCGCCGGACTTCTCCGGGTGGAACTGGGTGGCACACAGCGGGCCGTTTTCCACGGCCGCGATGAACGGGGCACCGTGGTCGGACCAGGTCACCAGCGGCGCAGCCATCCGCGGCTGGATGACGTCGAAGTCCCACTTCTGGACACCGTAGGAGTGTACGAAGTAGAAGCGCTCGTCCTCAACCCCGGCGAAGAGCCTGGACCCTTCGGGGACGGCGACGGTGTTCCAGCCCATGTGGGGCACGACGTCGGCAGGCAACAGTTCCACCTTGCCGGGCCACTCCCCCATGCCCTCGGCTTCGGTGCCGTGTTCGACGCCGGCCTCGAACAGCACTTGGAGCCCGACGCAGATGGCCAGCACGGGGCGGCCTCCGGCGACACGGCGGCCGATCATGCGGATGGCGTCAACGGCCTTGAGTTCGCGCATGACGGTTTCGAAGGCGCCGACACCGGGGACGACGAGGCCGTCGGCATTGAGGACATCCTCAGGCTTGGAGCTGAGGATGACTTCGGCGCCGGCCCGCTCCAGCGCGCGGACGGCGGACCGGACATTCCCGGAGCCGTAGTCCAGCACCGTAACTGTGGGCTTTCCCTGCGGGGAGACCGGCTTGGCCGCGGCGGCGGGGTCGATGATGGCCCCGTCGCGGAGCACCGGGCCGGTCACAAAGCACCCTTTGTCGACGGGATGCCCTCGACGCGGGGATCCGGCTCGACGGCTGCGCGCAGGGCACGGGCAAAGGCCTTGAACTGGGCCTCGACGATGTGGTGGGGGTCACGCCCGGCAGTGACGTTCATGTGCAGGCAGATCCCGGCGTGAAGGGTGATCGCCTCGAAGACGTGGCGGGTCAGGGAGCCCGTAAAGTGGCCGCCGATCAGGTGGTATTCCTGGCCTGCCGGCTCGCCGGCGTGGACCAGGTAGGGACGGCCGGAGACGTCCACGACAGCTTGCGCGAGGGCCTCATCGAGGGGAACGGTCGCCTCGCCAAAGCGGCGGATCCCGGCTTTGTTGCCCAGGGCGGTCCGCAGAACCTCGCCGAAAGTGATGGCCACGTCCTCGACAGTGTGGTGGACATCGATGTGGGTGTCGCCGGTGGCCTTGACGGTCATGTCAATCAAGGAGTGCTTGCTGAGGGCCGTCAGCATGTGGTCGTAGAACGGGACCGACGTGCTGATGTCTGAAACGCCGGTGCCGTCCAGGTTGATCTCGACCAGGACCGAGGACTCGCTGGTGGTCCGTTCCATGCGTGCGGTCCGGCCCTCGGCGGCGGTGGATCCGGTGGTGCTCATGTAGATGTGTCCTTTGGAAGAAGGCAGGGTGTTGGGCAATCTGGCGGGGACGATCGGGCTCCCCACCAAGTCTAGGCCTGCGGCTTTGCGGAGCCGGCCAGGATGAGTTCAAGTGCCTCCAGGAAGGCTGTGGTTTCTGTCTCAGTGCCGGCGGTGACGCGCAGGTGCCCCGGAATACCGACGTCGCGGATGAGGACACCGGCGTCCAGCATGCGCTGCCAAACCTCATGGGGGTTCTCGAGGCCGCCGAAGAACACGTAGTTGGAATCAGACGCGGCCGGGGTCAAGCCCAACCGCGTCAGTTCCGACACGATCCGGTCGCGCTGGCGCTTGATGTCCTCGACGTCCGCCATGAGCG
Organism: Arthrobacter sp. 05T45; assembly: GCF_056395875.1. Lineage (NCBI taxonomy): Bacteria > Bacillati > Actinomycetota > Actinomycetes > Micrococcales > Micrococcaceae > Arthrobacter > Arthrobacter sp. 05T45. Next base: position 52,355 of record NZ_JBFTKI010000005.1, read on the forward strand.
CCTCCCGGTGGCGCAGGGCAGCCAGGGCCGCAGCCTGGGTGATAGCGGAGAGGTGGTACGGGAGACGGACCAGGCGCAGGGCATCCGCGACCTCCGGGGCCGCGGCCATGTAGCCGAGCCGCGCACCCGCGAGGGCGAAGGCCTTGCTCATGGTGCGCGAGACGATGAGCCGCTCCCGGCCAGGCAGCAGGGTGAGGGCACTGGGCGTGCCGTCGTGGGCGAACTCGTGATAGGCCTCGTCGACGATCACGATGGTCTGGCTGGCCTCGCCGGCGTCATAGACTGCCTCGACCACATCAAGGCCCAGCCCCGTGCCGGTCGGGTTGTTCGGGGAACAGAGGAAGACAATGTTGGGCTGAAGCTCGCGGACTTGCTGTGCCGCTGATTCCGCACTGAGCCCATAGTCGGACGCGCGGGCCCCGACGACGTACTCCGTATCCGTGCCGGAGGCCAGCAGCGGGTACATCGAATACGTGGGAGGGAACCCGAGGGCCGTCCGGCCAGGGCCCCCGAAGGCCTGGAGGATTTGCTGAAGGACTTCGTTGGAACCATTCGCGGCCCAGATGTTCTCCGCGTCCAGCCCATGGCCAAGGTATTCGGCGAGGGCTTCGCGCAATTCGGTGAATTCGCGGTCCGGATAGCGGTTCAGCCCGGCAGCGGCGGCGCTCACGGCTTCGGTAATCGCGGCGCGGACATCGGCCGGGACCCCATGGGTGTTCTCGTTGACGTTGAGCAGGATGGGGACGTCCAGCTGCGGCGCGCCATACGGACGCAGGCCACGCAGATTGGTTCGGAGGGGCAGTCGGTTGAGGCGCTCAAGCTGGTCAGTCACGTGACCAGTTTAAGTGGTAGCGGGACGGGCGCTGAAACTGTGACGCCCGCGACGGCACCCGGGGGTGGCTACTTGGACGGAACAAACAGTTGCTGGCCCGGCATCACACGCGCGGCGTCCAGATTGTTCAACTGCACGATATCGGCCACAACATCGCGGGGATCGCGCTCCGGGGCCACCGACCCGGCAATGGCCCAGAGGGACTCCCCCGGTTGGACTGTGACGGATACGGTCGGCGTCACCGAGAGCTGGTCTGCGGAATCTGCCGCTTTCGCGGGAGCGTTGAGGAATCCGCTGAAGGACAGGATGAACGCCGCCAGCAGAATCAGGGGGACGCCGAAAAAGACGAAGCGTCCGCGCCGGGTGAGCCGAAGCGGCGGCTGCTTGGTCCGGCCGCCGGAAACCGCGGCGGCGGCTCCTTGCTGCGCCCGCGACTGCGCGGAGCCGCGGCGCCTGGCGTTGAGCGGGTACACGTTGCCGTGACTGGAACCGCTTTGGGCGAGGCCGCCGTGTCCGATGCTGCGGCGATCCGCTGCGCCACCCGGACCAACACCACGGTGGCGGGTCGTGACGCCCTGAATGTTAGTGCCGTCAAACGCGCTTGAAACTGACATGAACTGAGCCCTCCTGGACCATAAGTTGCCGCCCGGCGTACTCACGTACTCGCCGCCAACCGGCCGAACCTTCGAACATAGAACCGAACATTGCCTGCGAACCTAGATCGTCCGAATCGAACACATATTCGAATCTTGCTGGTTCTGTTTTAGCACTTACTAACGAACGATGTCGAGACTCGCTAGAACAAATGTTTGAAAAAGGTCTGCGGCTGGCCTATTTTTGAGGGACAGGACAACCACTTTCGAACTCCCACTTTCGAACTAACAGTGGGAATTCATTCGTAGTTGATCAGCAGGGTCTGACATTTCAGGCCGGAAGTTCCCGGTGACAGCAGCCACGGCAGCCGGGCGGAACGGAAAGGCGTTGGCGAACATGGCAGCACAAGCCACCGGCGGCAGGGCCACCCCACGGAGCCCGCAGCCCGCCCGGGCCCCCAAGAGCCTCACCGTCCGGCAAAAGAAAATCCTGGAGACCATCCAGCGGTCCGTCACGGACAAGGGCTACCCGCCGTCCATGCGCGAAATCGGCGACACCGTCGGTCTCGCCAGCCTGTCGAGCGTGACCCACCAGCTCTCCCAACTGGAAAAGCTCGGCTACCTGCGGCGCGATCCGAAGCGGCCCCGGGCCATGGAAGTACTCATGCCGCTGACCCTAGACGAGGGGGCCACACCGATATCTGGTATCGAGAAGTCCAGCCCCTTGCGGGCCGTCGGCGGCCTGTCGGTAACCGAGCTCGCCAGCGCCACTGACACGGCAATGGTGCCGTTCGTCGGACGCATCGCCGCCGGCGGGCCGATCCTCGCGGACCAGGTGGTGGAGGACGTCATGCCGCTGCCCCGCCAACTCGTGGGCCATGGCGAACTCTTCATGCTCAAGGTGGCCGGCGACTCGATGATCGACGCCGCCATCTGCGACGGCGACTGGGTGGTTGTCCGCCGCCAGGGTGATGCCGTGAACGGCGATATCGTCGCCGCCCTGCTGGACGACGAAGCCACGGTCAAGACCTTCCGCCAGCGGGACGGCCACACGTGGCTGTTGCCGCAAAACACCCAGTACGAGCCCATCCTGGGCGACCACGCCGTCATCATGGGCAAGGTCGTATCGGTACTGCGCTCCCTCTAAACTGCGCTCACTCTAAACTGCGCTCCCCTTAGCCATCCCGGGCCATGCCGCCAGTTCGGAGCGGCCACCCCGCGGCCGATTTCCGGCGCAGGGTGACGGCCCCGGTTTGGGACTTAAGCTTTCGCGGAGTCTTTCGCCAGGCGCTTCAGGGCTGCCATGGCTATCGATGAATCGGTGGTGGGCCAGAACGGCGGCAGCGCGGCGCGCAGGAAGCCGCCGTAACGCTCCGTGGAGAGCCGCGAATCCAGCACTGCCACCACGCCCTTATCCGAGGTCGAGCGGATCAGCCGTCCGGCGCCCTGCGCGAGGCGGATGGCGGCGTGCGTGGCCGAGACGGCCATGAAGCCATTGCCGCCGGACTGGGCCACGGCCCGCGAACGTGCCGTCATCAGCGGGTCGTCCGGCCGCGGGAAGGGAATCCGGTCGATGACCACCAGCCGGCAGGACACGCCAGGGACGTCGACGCCCTGCCAGAGGGACATGGTGCCGAACAAACACGTGTCAGGTTCGTCGGCAAACTGCCGCACGAGCGCCGTCATGGTCGACTCCCCCTGGCACAGGATGCTGAGGCCCAGCCGGGGCCGCATGGCCTCGGCTGCTTCCTCTGCGGCGCGCCGCGAGGAGAACAGGCAAAGGGCGCCTCCGCCGGAGGCGCGGATCAGCTTCTCGAGTTCGTCCAGGGCCTCGGGGGACGTTCCGCGGCCGGGTTTGGGCAGGTGCCTGGCTACGTAGAGGATGCCCTGCTTCGGGTAGTCGAACGGGGAGCCGACGTCGACGCCGGTCCAGCTCGGGGCGCCGTTGCCAACCAGGCCCAGGCCGCCGGCGGCGGGTTCGAAGGCAGCGCCGATGGCCAGTGTGGCCGAGGTGAGGATGACGGTGTGGTCCGCGAACAGGCCCTCGCGCAACCGCCCTGCGACGCTCAGCGGGGCAACGTTGATCAACGCCGGCGCGCTCTCGTCCGGCTGGGAGTAGCCCTGCGCCGGGTCGAAGCTGCTGTTGCGGGAGAACCACACGACTTCGCGGTTTTCGCGCGCGGCCAGGAGGCGTTCACAGAGCTCCAGGATGACCATGAGGCGCGAGCGGGCCAGCTGCCGTCCGCCGTCCGCCGACACGGAGCTGTCCCCCTTGGAATCGGACAGGGCGGCGCGGCACGCGTCGCGCAGTTGGTCGATGCAGTCCAGCTGCTCGCTGTTCAGGCCGTTGGGCATCAGCCCGCTGGGGACGCCGTCGATGGCGAGCTCCAGGTGGGCGGCGGCATTGTTCAGCGCATCCACGGTGATGCCCGTGTGCTTCCGGGCCCCGGACGCGGCGGCGTGCACCATCGCCACGGAGAGCTGGCCCGAGACCGCGCCCGTGACGCGGTCCTGAAGTTCGTGTGCTTCATCCACCACGACGACGTCGTACTCCGGCAGGACCGCCAGGCCTTCGAAGGCACTGACGGCGAGCATGGCGTGGTTGGTGACCACGACGTCGGCATCGGCGGCGTTCTGCCGTGCCAGTTCGCTGAAGCATTCGGCCGCGAGCGGGCATTTCTGCGCGCCGAGGCACTCCATGGAGGTGACCGAGACCTGGCGCCAGGCCCGGTCCGTGACGCCCGGCATGAGCTCGTCGCGGTCCCCCGTGGCGGTCTCCTCGGCCCATTCGCGCAGCCGGACAACTTCCTTGCCCAGCTGGGAGGACGGCCCGCCAAGTGCGGCGGCGAAGTGCGGCACGGACGTGTCCTCGCCGAGGGAAAACAGCTGTCCCTCGGAAGGTTCTTCGGACGGGAAGCCGCCCTCGAGTTTGTGCCGGCAGACGTAGTTGGACCGGCCCTTGACCAGGGCGACCTTGACGGGCCGCTCCAGGGCAGGGGTGATGGTCTTGAGCAGCCTGGGCAGGTCCCGGCCCACAATCTGCGTTTGCAGTGCCAGGGTGGCGGTGGAGACTAGGGTGGGTTTGTTGCTGGTCAGCGAATGCGCGATCAGCGGAATCAGGTAGGCCAGCGACTTGCCGGTGCCGGTGCCGGCCTGGACCAGCAGGTGATCGCCGCTGTCTATCGCGCGCGCCACCTGCCGGGCCATTTCGTGCTGGCCATCGCGGCTCTGCCCGCCCATGCCGGACACGGCACGGTCGAGCAGCTTAACAACAAACTCCTCGCCGGCCGCGCCGGCAACCGAACCGGCGCCGGTGTCGGCGTCGGCCGGCCCAGCGTCAGCTGGTTCGGCGTCGGCTGGTTCGGCGTCAGCTGGATCGGCGTCGGTCCTGGTCACCGCAGCCTCAGTCATTGCTGATGAAGGGATCCAGTTCGGCGGCGAGTCCTTCACGCACCATCACCACGGCACGGGTCCCGGTTTCCTCGTGGTCGAGGCTGAGGATCTCGGCGTCGCTTTCGTGGAGCTTGCTGATCAGATCCCCGCGGTTGTACGGGATGAGCAGTTCAAGCTTCACGCTGGGCCGCGGAATGCCGTCGCTGATGGCCTTGAGCAGTTCCGGAATGCCTTCGCCGGTGCGGGCCGAGACCACCACGTGGCGCGGCTCGCGCTGCTTGAGCCGTTCGACCACGAACGGGTCAGCGGCGTCGGCCTTGTTCAGGACAATGATTTCCGGAACCTTGCGCGCGTCGACTTCGCTGAAGACCGTCCGGACAGCCGCGATCTGGCCTTCCGGATCCGGGTGCGAGACGTCCACGACATGCAGGATCAGGTCAGAGTCGGCGACCTCTTCCAGCGTGGAGCGGAATGCCTCCACGAGCTGGGTGGGCAGGGAACGGACAAAGCCCACGGTGTCGGCCAGGGTGTATCCCAGCCCGTCAGCGGTTTCGGCCTTGCGGACGGTGGGGTCCAGGGTGGCGAACAGGGCGTTTTCCACCAGCACCCCTGCGTCGGTCAGCCGGTTCAGCAGCGAGGACTTCCCGGCGTTGGTGTACCCGGCGATGGCGACAGAGGGCACGGCATTACGACGGCGGTTGGCGCGCTTCGTTTCCCGGGCAGGCTTCATAGCGGCGATTTCGCGCCGCAGCTTGGCCATCCGGGTGCGGATCCGACGGCGGTCCAGTTCGATCTTGGTCTCACCGGGACCACGCGAGCCCATGCCGGCACCGGCGCCGCCCACCTGGCCACCGGCCTGGCGGGACATCGATTCACCCCAGCCGCGCAGGCGCGGGAGCAGGTATTCGAGCTGGGCGAGCTCCACCTGCGCCTTGCCTTCACGGCTCTTGGCGTGCTGGGCGAAGATGTCCAGGATCAGCGCTGTACGGTCAATGACCTTGACCTTGACGATGTCCTCCAGCCCGCGCCGCTGGGACGGGGCCAATTCGGCGTCAACGACGACGGTGTCGGCGCCGGTGGACATCACGATGGCTTTCAGCTCCTGTGCCTTGCCGGAGCCTAGGAAAGTCCCGGGATCGGGCTTGGCACGCCGCTGGACGAGCCCGTCGAGGACCTCGGAGCCGGCCGTCTCAGCGAGGGCGGCAAGTTCACGCAGGGAGTTCTCCGCGTCCGCGAGGGTGCCCTCGGTCCAGAGGCCGGCCAGGACGACGCGCTCAAGGCGCAACTGCCGGTATTCGACCTCGGTGACGTCTTCGAGCTCGGTGGACAGGCCGGCCTTGCGGCGCAGTGCGTGCCGTTCCTCAAGGTCCTGCTGGTCGCCGTCGAAGTTGGTGTACACCTCGTCCAGGCGGGAGATGGCCTGCGCCTTGCCGAGCACCGACGTCGGGCTGCTGGTGCCAGCACCGGCGGCGGTGCCATGGCCGGTGCCGCCGCCGCGGCCTGGGGCGGGGGTGTCCTTGGAAAGGATCCGGTCGATTACAGCTTGAATCTCTTCAGGGCTCATGTCCTGGGCTGCTGAATCGGGTCCGGTGTTGGGGTGGCTGGTCATGGTCTCCTTTAAAGGTTCGGCTCTTTCAGAATAGTGCCGATTGTTGCTCTGTGGGGCGGTATTCGCGCTGGGCTGACGGCGGGGGGTCATGCGGGCCTCCTGGAATGCCTGCGGCAACGGCGCCGGGGCGGGGCTGGTTCTGTGCGGAGCGGTGGCTGGGTGAACGTAGAGGCGGCTAGGGCGCCTGGCTGCGGGGACACTGGCTGTGTGGGCGGTGCCGGTGCAAACACGTTGAGGTAGGTGCCTCCGCCACGCCGGGCCCGGGAGCGGGACCGGGAGCACGGTGCCCGAAAAACGGTGCCAGCAAGACACGGTGCCTGGGAAGATGGCTGGATTCCAAGTGGTGCGGGCGCCCGCGGGTGAGAAAACTCACCCGTGCAATGGCGCACTCAGCGGAAGGCGTTTACCTGCGTCGCTACGGAGCCCCTCGGCGTCCCTGACAAGGACGGGACGGGACCCGTGCCGGCTACTTGGAGATCAAGATCATGTTTTGTAGCGTAGCAGACGCCGGCGCTCCCACCCGGTTTCCCATACGGGCTGGCCGCGAACTAATCTGGCCCATTATGGAGTCTGCACACTATTTCAGCGCCCAGCCGGCCGGGCCCTTTACCCGTAAGCCGCTCACTGTGGATCTTGCCGGTGAGACGCGCCGGCTGCAGACGTCCTCGGGGATCTTCAGCCCGGACGGGATCGACAAGGGGACGGCCGTGCTCCTGGCCGACGTCCCGGCGCCGTCGCCGCAGGGCAACCTGCTGGATATCGGCTGCGGCTGGGGACCGATCGCCCTGACCATGGCCCTGCGGGCACCGCACGCCCAGGTCTACGCGGTGGACGTGAACGAACGCTGCGTGACCCTGACCAATGAAAACGCCGGGCTGTTGGGGCTGCACAACGTATCCGCCAGCACGCCGGACGCCGTGGACCCCGACCTGCGCTTTGACACCATCTGGTCCAACCCGCCGATCAGGATCGGCAAGGATGAGCTTCATGCCCTCCTGCGCCTGTGGATTCCCAGGCTGGCGCCGGGCGGATCGGCCTGGCTCGTGGTCCAGAAGAACCTCGGCTCGGACTCGCTGCAGCGCTGGCTCTCGGCGGAGCTCGACGCCAGCTTCAGCGTGACCCGGGAGAGCACGTCGAAGTCGTTCCGGATCCTTCGAATCAGGAAAGCGTCCCGCTAGCGACGATCACGGCCGGGCCGCTGAGTTCGACGTGTTCGTGCCCCTCCGGGCCCAGGAAGAATTTCACGCCGACGACGCCGCCGGGGACGTGGACGTTCCACGCGTCCGGTGCGCCCTGTCCGGCCCAGTGGCGAATCGCGACGGCGGCGGCGCAGGCGCCCGTGCCGCATGACTGGGTCTCCCCCACTCCGCGCTCGTGGACCCGCATGGTGATGGTGCCGGTGCCGTCGTGGACCAGTGGTTCGGAGGGCACAACGAATTCGACGTTGGTGCCGTGCGGCGGCGTCGGGTCCACCCGGGGGGCCGTGAACAGCTGCGTGGCCTCCAGTTCGGCTGTTTCGGCCAGGGCCACGACAGTGTGCGGGTTGCCCATGCTGACGGAGAGGGCGGGCCGTGCGACTTCGAGCCCGTCGGCGCTGACCAGCGAGTCCATGGCCCGCGCGGTCGCCTCGCCCGGGAAAATGAACTCCCAGGGGCCCATGTCCACGGCGTAGCCCGCAGCCGTCCGGACGATCGTCTTGGCACCGCCCCGGGTTCCAATGACGAGCGATTCGCCGGCCGGCAGGACCACGAGGCCTTCGGCGATGAGGAAGTGCACAAAGACGCGGACTCCGTTTCCGCACATCTCAGAGAGCGAGCCGTCGCCGTTGCGGTAGTCCATGAACCACTCGGCATCGGGGTGCGCGGTCAGCAATTGCTGCCCCTCGGGCAGGAGCCGGGAAGGCACGGCCCGGATCAGGCCGTCGCCGCCGATGCCACGGTGCCGGTCACAGAGCGCCGCGACGTGCTCCGGGCTCAACTCGAGCGCGCCGTTGGGGTCTGCGATCAGGACAAAGTCGTTGCCCGTTCCGTGGCCTTTGGAAAACTTCAGGCCGCTCAGCGGGGCGGTATCGCCGGCAGTACGGTCAGCGGCTACGGCTTGGGATTCGTCCATGCTCCAAGGTTACCGTTCCGCCCCGACCGCTCCGCCACCGTGACCCAAGCGCTACGCCGGAGGCAGAACCGGCGTCGCCCGGCAGAGGCCGGCGGCCTCGGCCACGAGGTCAGGATCGTGCCAGCCCAGCCAGGTGACCCGGGGATCCGCACGGAACCAGGTCAGCTGGCGGCGCGCGAACTGCCGGGTGGCGATGATGGTTTCGTCCGCGGCCTGCTCCACGCTGGAGGCACCGTCGAGCACCCGGAGGAACTGGGCGTAGCCGAGGGCCCGCGGCGCGGTCCGGCCGCTGCGGAGCCCTGCTGCGTCCAGCCGGCGGACTTCGTCCAGGAGCCCCCGGTCCACCATCGCGTGGACCCGGTCGGCCAGGCGCTGCCGGAGCAGTTCCCGGTCCACCTCGAGTCCGATCTGGATGGCAGGCTGGAAGTATTGGCGGGCCGGCATGAAGGAGCTGAATGGCCGCCCGGTGAGCTCGAAGACTTCCAGGGCGCGGATGATCCTGCGCTCATCGCCGAGCCTGCCCGCGGAGACGGGGTCCACTGCCTCGAGCCGTTGCCGCAGGGGCGCGGGGCCCGCGGTAGCCAGTTCCGCCTCGAGCCGGCCGCGGATCTCCGGATCCGTGCCGGGGAATTCCAGGACGTCGAGGGCGCCGCGGACGTAGAGTCCGGAGCCGCCGGCCAGGATGGCGCGCTTACCCCGGCCGTGGATGTCGGCGATCAACGCCCGGGCCTGCTGCTGGAAGTCCGAGACGCTCGCTTCCTCGGTCACGTCCAGAATGTCCAGCAGGTGATGCGGCACACCGCGGCGCTCCGCCTCGGTGATCTTGGCGGTGCCGATATCCATGCCGCGGTAGAACTGCATCGAGTCGGCGTTGATGACTTCACCGTCGAGCTCAAGGGCGAGGGAAACGGCCAGGTCTGATTTGCCGGATCCCGTCGGCCCGACGACGGCGATCACCGGCGGCGCGGCCGGCCGTGCCCCCTGCGCCGCCGCATTTTGGGCAGCGTCCTTCTGGGCAGTGCCCTCGACCGCCAAGGCCTGGGCTGTGTCCTCGACCGCCGTGGCGCGGGCTGCTGGGTTCTGGACTGCTTCGTTCCGGGGAGCGCCCTGCGGGCCGGGCACGGCGCTAACGGCCGCGGACCGGGAGGCTGGGCATGCCCAGCGACACGCCGGAGGTGCCCGACGCGCTGGTCTTGCCCGCCGGGCCGGTTTTGCCTGCTGGGCCTGCGCCGCAGGAATCTGCCTGCGACCGGTCCCAGGCATCGCCGGCACGGGACCGGCGCAGGCTGTAGTCCTCGGCCGAGGCGGGGTCGGAGACGAGGTGGAACGCCGCCGCCTCTGTGATGGTGACAGTCACCAGATCGCCGGGCCGGGGCACTTCGGCTCCGGCGGGCACGGAGAAGTGCACCAGCCGCTGGTCCTGGGACCGGCCGGAGAGGCGGTGGGTTTCCCCAGCCTTACGGCCCGACTGGGCCGTCACCATGACCTCGACGCGGCGGCCAAGCTGCCGGGCGTTTTCCTCGGCGGCAATCCGGTCCTGCAGGGCCGTGAGGCGTTCGAAGCGTTCCTGGACCACGGCCTTGGGCAGCTGGTCCGGCAGGTCCGCGGCGGGCGTGCCCGGCCGCTTGGAGTACTGGAAGGTGAAGGCGGTGGCGAACCGGGACTTCGCCACGACGTCGAGCGTGGCCTGGAAGTCCTCCTCGGTCTCGCCGGGGAACCCGACGATGATGTCGGTGGAGATGGCGGCGTGCGGGATCTTCTCGCGGACCTTGTCCAGGATGCCGAGGAACTTGGTCGAGCGGTAGGACCGCTTCATGTCCTTGAGGACCTTGTCCGAGCCGGACTGCAGGGGCATGTGCAGCTGCGGCATGACGTTGGGCGTCTCGGCCATGGCGTCGATGACGTCGTCGGTAAAGGCGGCCGGGTGCGGGCTGGTGAACCGGACCCGCTCCAGGCCCGGGATGTCGCCGCACGCGCGCAGGAGCTTGGAGAAGGCCTGCCGGTCGCCGAATTCGACGCCGTAGGAGTTCACGTTCTGGCCCAGCAGGGTTACCTCGATGGCACCGTCGTCCACGAGCGCCTGGATTTCGGCCAGGATCTCGCCGGGGCGGCGGTCCTTTTCCTTGCCCCGCAGGGCCGGGACGATGCAGAAGGTGCAGGTGTTGTTGCAGCCCACCGAGATCGATACCCAGCCCGAGTAGACGGAGTCCCGCTTGGTGGGGAGGGTGGACGGAAAGACGTCCAGCGATTCGAGGATCTCCAGCTGGGCCTCATTGTTGTGGCGGGCCCGGTCCAGCAGCGCCGGCAGGGCACCGACATTGTGGGTGCCGAACACGGCATCCACCCACGGGGCCTTCTTGAGGATGGTCTCGCGGTCTTTTTGCGCGAGACAGCCGCCGACGGCGATCTGCATGCCCGGGTTGGCTGCCTTGACCGGGGCGAGGATGCCGAGGTTGCCGTACAGCTTGTTGTCGGCGTTTTCCCGGACCGCGCAGGTGTTGAAGACCACGACGTCGGCCAGCTCGCCGGAGGAGGGGACGTAGCCTGCGGCTTCCAGCATGCCGGCCATCCGCTCGGAATCGTGCACGTTCATCTGGCAGCCGAAAGTGCGCACCTGGTAGGTGCGGGGCTGGGCCGGGGCGGGACTTTCCGGTGCGGAAACGGGGTCCGCACCGAATGTCTGGGGCCCTGCCGGCTGCACCGCCGGTGGCGCTGTCGGAGAAGTCGTGCCGGCCGTTGGGGAGGGAATGGTAAAACTCACCTGTTAAGGGTAACGGGTAAGGGTAGTGGGCAGCGGCTGGGCCAGCGCAGACCCCGGCCCGGCGGTCCTAATCCCCGTCCCCCGCTTGGCCGGCGGCGGCATCGAGCACCTCACCCACCACCCGGAAGGCGAGCGACGGCTGGTATCCCTTGCGGGCCAGCATTGACGCGAGGCGGCGCGTAACTTTGTCGCGTTCGGCCCGGTCTTCGCCGCCGGTGAATCCCCGCAGCTTGCGCTCCACGAGCTCCCGGGCGGCCGTTTCCTCGTCGGCGTCGCTGAGCTGGTCCAGTGCACCGGCAGCGATCTCTGGGTCGATGCCCTTGTCCGCAAGTTCGCGCCGCAAGGCCCCTTTGGCGAGCTTGCGCGTCTGGGACCTGCTGCGGACCCACATGTCGGCGAACTCGGCGTCGTCAACCAGCCGCACTTCCTCGAAGCGGTCCAGCACGGCCTCCGCGACGTCCTCAGGGACGTTGCGCTCGGCCAGCTTGCGCGAGAGCTGCAGCCGGCTCTTGGGCGAATTCGTCAGCTGCCGCAGCACGATGGCACGCGCCACCGCCGCGGGGTCCGCGTCCCGGTCCTGCCCGGCCGGCGAATCCGCGCCATCGGTGCGGTCCGCCGGCTGATCCGGGCCGGCAAAGCCGGGGGCAGGATTCCGTGATGGAAATCCTGCCCCTTTGCGCCGCCGGCTGTTAGAAGCCGTCAACGGCCTTCAGCTTCGGAGATTCTTCGGTCTCAGCCGGGGCCTTGACGCCAACGCCGAGCTTTTCCTTGATCAGGCGCTCGAGTTCGGCCGCCAGCTCCGGGTTGTCGCGCAGGAAGCGGCGGGAGTTCTCCATGCCCTGGCCCAGCTGGTCGCCATCGTAGGTGAACCAGGAGCCCGACTTCTTGATCAGGCCGTGCTCGACACCCATGTCGATGATGCCGCCCTCACGGGAAATGCCCTGGCCGTAGATGATGTCGAACTCGGCGATCTTGAAGGGCGGGGCCATCTTGTTCTTGACGATTTTGGCCTTGGTGCGGTTGCCGACGGAATCGGCGCCCTCTTTCAGGGTCTGGATGCGGCGGACGTCGATGCGGATGGAGGCATAGAACTTCAGCGCCTTACCACCGGTGGTGGTTTCCGGGGAGCCGAAGAAGACACCGATCTTTTCACGCAGCTGGTTGATGAAGATGGCCGTGGTCTTCGTCTGGCTCAGGCGGCCGGTGATCTTACGCAGGGCCTGGCTCATCAGGCGGGCCTGCAGGCCCACGTGGCTGTCGCCCATGTCGCCTTCGATTTCCGCGCGGGGAACGAGGGCGGCCACGGAGTCGATGACTATGACGTCAAGGGAGCCGGATCCGATAAGCATGTCCATGATTTCCAGCGCCTGCTCGCCGGTGTCCGGCTGGGAGACCAGGAGCGCGTCGGTGTCGACGCCCAGCTTGGCGGCGTATTCCGGATCGAGGGCGTGCTCGGCGTCGATGAAGGCGGCAATGCCGCCCTGGCGCTGGGCATTGGCAACCGCGTGCAGCGCGACCGTGGTCTTACCGGAGGATTCCGGACCGTAGATTTCCACGACGCGGCCGCGGGGCAGGCCGCCAATTCCCAGGGCGACGTCCAGTGCGATGGACCCGGTCGGGATGACTTCGATGGGCGCACGGACTTCATCGCCGAGGCGCATGACCGAGCCTTTGCCGAACTGCTTGTCAATCTGGGCAAGCGCTGCGTCGAGCGCCTTCTGGCGATCCGGGGCTGCGGCCATGATTCACACCTCTAATACTTTCTCGCTGTGGAGTGGCCGTGGAGGCCTTTGTCTGTCATCACTGACGCTACTGGCACCCTCCGACAAAGTTGTCGGGAGAACCACTTATGTGGAAAACGGTCTGAAAAAAAGCATATCGCTATCCGAACAGATATTCGAACAAGCGGACGGCGTGTCAGGCGTCAGCGCGACGACGCAGGCGTCAGCGCGACGACGCAGGCGTCAGCGGGGCCCGGTGGTGTCACGGGGTTTGACGTCGCGGCCCAGGCGGCGTTCCGGCGGAACGTCCTGGACGTCGCACATGGCAAGCCACACCTGGCGCGGCGGAACGCCGGCGCCGAGCGCCTGGTCCGCGGTGCGGCCTCCGACCCCGGCCAGGACCAGCGAACTGCTCAGGACGCGGGAGTATCCCGCGCCGAACTCGTCGTCCATAAGCCGCCAAAAGTCACTGATTCGCACGAGTAAAGTCTCTCACGGCCGGGGACTCTAGAATGGTTGCCATGAGCAACCCAACTGAGTCCGCGGGAGATCCCGCTCCCGATACCGCCGGCGCGGACGCCGCCCTGGACGCCGTCGAGAACCAGCTGAGCCTGCTCTGGCGCCGGGGCCGGTCGATTTCCCATCAGCTCTCGCGCCAGGTCCACCCGGACATGGAACCCGCCGCCTACGGCCTGCTCAGCGTGATCCGCCAGCAGGGCCCCATCCGGCTGACCGACCTCGCCTCCTGCATCGGCGTCGGCAAGCCATCGGTGAGCCGGCAGATCGCCTTCCTCGAGGGCCTCGGGCTGGTGTCGAAGGAGGCTGACCCGCTGGACGGCCGGGCGCAGGCCATCCGGCTGACGTCCGAAGGGGAGGAAAGGATGCACCAGGTCCAGGACGCACGGCGGGAGGTGTTCCGGGAACGCCTGGCGGAATGGCCGGCCGAGGATCTGCAGGCTTTGGCCATGTACATGGCCAAGCTCAATGCCACCTACGAGCGCGACGGTTTCCCCCGGGACGAGCCCGCCTGACTCCCCCACCGGGAACCCTGGTCACCGAAGCACGACAAAGGACCTCCGGCCTGGGCCGGAGGTCCTCTTTTGTGTCTTAGGTCTTAGGTGAGCCGGCTGCTAGCGCGCCCCGGAAAGGAGGCCCTTGGCCAGCTCGTCGGAGAGATCGGAGTTCAGTTCCCGGTCGAGGTCGCGGCCATAGCGCTGCGCGAACTCCTGGGGAACGGTGTCCGGAACCGCGACGCCCTCGGCGACCGCGACGCGGTCGCTGACTTCGCGGAGCATGCTCGAAAGCGGAACATCGAGGGCCGAGCAGATCGAGGAGAGCAACTCCGAGGAGGCTTCCTTCTGGCCGCGTTCCACTTCGCTCAGGTAGCCCAGGGAAACGCGGGCACTGTGCGAGACTTCGCGGAGCGTACGGCCCTGGCGCTGGCGGACATCGCGCAGGACATCACCGATTTCGTGACGTAGTACAACCATCTTGCGCTCCTTCTGTTCGCTCTTGGCCTGATCGGCGAGGCCCACATCCTTCCAGCGGACAACGCCGTTTACGGATACGGGCTGCTTTACCATCTGTATCGCCTTGCTCCTCGTACTGTCGAGTCCGCCGGTGGGGGCGGACTCTGCTGATGTTTTCATCCTAGGCGCCTCCCTCATTTGGAAGCGACACAATGTAACAACTATTCGGAATCAACTTTTGTTCCCGGCAACTTTACGCCCGGTAGCCTTCGGAAGATAGGGCCTCCAGCAGACGTTCCAGCGCGGCGCCGCAGGCAAGTGCGCGGATCTCGGCGCGGCTGCCGTCAAAGGAATAGGGGTACGACGTCGATCCTTCCGCCGTGGCGATGCCGACAAAGACCGTGCCCACCGCTTTGCCGTCGTGCGGTTCGGGACCGGCCACGCCGGTAGTGGACACGCCGATATCGGCGCCGCAGATGCGGCGCGCCCCGTCGGCCATGGCTGCGGCTACCTGGCCGTCCACGGAGCCGACGGCGTCGAGCAGCTCAGCGGGGACGCCGAGGACGTCGGACTTGACCCTGTTGGCATAGGACACCACGCCGCCCTGCAGCATCCCGGAGGCGCCGGGCGTGTCGGCCAGCACGGCGGTGACCATCCCGGCGGTGAGGGATTCGGCGGTGGCGGCGGTCAGGCCGCGGCCGAGGGCGCCGGTGACGGCCTGCTCCGCCAGGCGGTGCAGATTGGGATGCAGATTGGGGTGCAGGTTCGGGTGAGGAACGGGGTCCGGCTGGTTCATGGCTTGTTCTCCCTTGAACGTTGTTTCTCTGCCTTGATGCCGGCGGCCCGCAGTTTGAGCGCCTCAATGACGTATTCGCCGCCGGTCCACAGGGTGATGGCCAGGGCGGCCATCATCACGATGAACGCCACAACGCCCAGCCACGGGGCGAGGGATGCCAACGGAAGGACGTAGAGGAAGATGGCCGCCGTCTGCACCACCGTCTTGAGCTTGCCGCCGCGCGAGGCCGGGATAACGCCGTAGCGGATGACGAAGAAGCGCAGGGCGGTGATGCCCCACTCCCGGACCAGGATCAGGATGGTGACCCACCAGGGCAGTTCCTGGAGCAAGGAGAGCATGACCAGCGCGGAACCGATCAGGAGCTTGTCGGCGATCGGGTCGGCAATCTTGCCAAAGTCGGTGACGAGGCCGCGGGACCGGGCGATGTCGCCGTCGAGCTTGTCCGTGTAGATGGCCACCGCGAAAACGAAGGCGGCCGCCCAGCGCCAGACGCCGTTCTGGGCCTGCAGCCCCGGCGCGTCGAGGAGGAGGAACCAGACGAAGAACGGCACCAGCACTATCCGCAGCATCGTGAGGACATTCGGCAGGTTCCAGATCTGCGAGGCGGATCCGGCGTTGGCTTCGGCGCTATTCACCTTCCTAGGCTACCGTCTGCGCTACCGGCCGGTGAGCGACCAGGCGTCCTCTGAGCCGTCCTCGTCGCCGGAACCGCCGTCGGCGCCGTCGTGGTAGTCGATCGCCTGGGTGCGGTTCTCCAGGTCCGCCGCCACGAGGTCCTCGGCGTAACCGCCCTGGGCGATGTTCGCGTTGGCGTTATCGCTCAGCGCCGCGGTCTGCGAGTCGGCGGACACCGGACCGTCCTGTCCCTTCATCGCGGCCAGCACGGCGGCGAGGTCATCGGGCTTGACCAGCACGTCGCGCGCCTTGGAACCTTCGGAGGGCCCCACCACTCCCCTGGACTCGAGCAGGTCCATGAGACGGCCGGCCTTCGCGAAGCCGACGCGGAGCTTGCGCTGGAGCATCGAGGTGGAGCCGAACTGGGTGGTGACCACGAGCTCGGTTGCCTGGAGCAGGACCTCGAGATCGTCCCCGATGTCGTCATCGATCTGCTTCTTCTGCGCCTCGGGCGCGACGTCGTCGCGGTAGACGGCCTTGAGCTGGCCCTTGACGTGCTCGACGACCTTGTGGATCTCGGACTCGGTGACCCAGGCACCCTGGACACGCATGGCCTTCGAGGCCCCCATCGGCAGGAACAAGGCATCGCCCTGGCCGATGAGTTTCTCGGCGCCCGGCTGGTCCAGGACCACCCGGGAGTCGGTGACAGAGGAGGTGGCGAAGGCCATGCGGGAGGGCACGTTCGCCTTGATCAGGCCGGTCACGACGTCGACCGACGGGCGCTGGGTGGCCAGGACCAGGTGGATGCCGGCCGCACGGGCCAGCTGCGTGATGCGGACAATCGAGTCTTCGACGTCGCGCGGGGCCACCATCATGAGGTCGGCGAGTTCGTCCACGATGACCAGCAGGTATGGGTACGGCTTGATGACGCGCTTGGAATCCACCGGCGGGTGGACCTTGCCGGCCCGGACAGCCTTGTTGAAGTCATCGATGTGCTTGAAGCCGTAATTGGCGAGGTCGTCATAGCGGGCATCCATTTCCCGGACCACCCACTGCAGGGCCTCGGCCGCCTTCTTCGGGTTGGTGATGATCGGGGTGATGAGGTGCGGGACCCCCTCGTAGGCGGTGAGTTCCACGCGTTTGGGGTCCACCATGACCATCCGGACCTCGTCCGGGGTGGCCCGCATCAGGATGGAGGTGATCATCGAGTTCACGAACGAGGACTTACCGGCACCGGTGGCGCCGGCCACGAGCAGGTGCGGCATCTTGGCCAGGTTGGCCACGACGTACCCGCCCTCGACGTCCTTGCCGACCCCCATGACCATGGGGTGGTCGGTGCGGCGGGCGTTCTGGCTGCGGAGCACGTCGCCCAGGGACACGGTTTCGCGGTCCGTGTTGGGGATTTCGATGCCGATGGCCGACTTGCCCGGGATGGGGCTCAGGATGCGCACATCCGAGCTGGCCACGGCATAGGAGATGTTCTTGGACAAGGCGGTGACCCGTTCCACCTTGGTGCCCGGGGACAGCTCGATTTCGTAGCGGGTCACGGTGGGGCCGCGGCTGAAGCCGGTGACCTGCGCCTCCACGTTGAACTGGTTGAGGGTCTCGGTGAGCGAGGCGACAATCGCGTCGTTGGCCTCGGTGCGTTCCTTGGGGATGGAACCGGGTGTCAGCACGTCCGACGCCGGCAGGGTGTAAGTGACGTCGCCGGCCAGGGAAAGCTGCTCGGTGCGCTGCGGAATGGGGGTGGGCAGCGGTGCGGGCGCGACCGGGTTGGAGGGGACCTTGGCGGCCGCAGCAGCGGCATTGAGCGATCCCGCGGCCACCATCCCCGGAGTGACCAGCGGGATGGCCTCGGTGGCGTCGCCGCTGGACTCCGCCGCAGCGCCGGCTGATCCTGCCGTCCCGAGCCCCTGGGCGGCTTTGATCTTTTCGACGGCGATCTCGGCCTGGGTGGGACGGCGGACGCCGGGCGCGACATCGGGCGCGGCGTCGGCTGCGACGCCAGAGCGCCCCTTGCCCCTCGCGCCCTTGGCCGGAGGTGCGTCCGCTGCTTCATCATCTGCGATGAGGGCGCGTTCGAAGGCCTCGTCGCCGACGTAGCCTTCCAGACCGGACTCGTCGTCGTGGTCCTTGCCGAAGAGGCGCTTGCGCTTCTTCCTGGGCGGGGCCGGCGCGTCGTTCTCGTAAAGGTAGCTGCGGTCGTGGCGGTCGCCGCCGTCGTCGTCCTGCAGGTCGATGCCCATCAGGTGCTCGTAGGCGTCGCGCAGGCGGCCCGGGATCGCGCCGAAGGGCGTGGCGGTGACGATCAGCAGCGAGGTGAAGGCCAGCAGGCCGTAGACCGCGACGGGGACGGCGGTGTGCACGGCGGCGAGCGGGGCGGCGGCGAGGTAGCCGAGCATGCCGCCGGCCCGGCGCAGGCCGTCGAAGCCGTCGGCGACGGTCGGCTGGCCGCCAATGATGTGGGCCAGCCCGGAACCGGCGAACGTCATGATGAGGAAACCGATGCCGACCCGGTTGTTGCCGCGGCCGTCGTCGGGCTGGCGGAACAGGCGGAAGGCGCACACAAACAGCATGAGCGGCAGCAGCAGGGCCATCCAGCCGAACGTGCCGTTGACGATCGCAAACACGAGGTCAGGGAGCCAGCCCTGGAACCCCCACCACGCGAAGGTGGCAACGAAGACTCCCAGGGCCAGGTTGAACAGGGCGGCGCCGTCGCGGCGCTCCTCGGGGGCGAGGTCGCTGACGTCGTGGCCGACCCGCCGGATGCCGGCGCCGATCACGTGGGCGATGCCCAGCCAGGCACCGGCCAGCACCCTCACCACCCAGGGCTGGTGCGGCTCAACAACGGCCGACTGCCGGGTCCGCGCGGTGGCTGCGGTTCTACCTGCGGTCCCACCTGCGGTGCCACCTGCGGCTCCCCGCGGCCGGGCGGATTTGGATGCGGCGGGACGGGACCCCCGGCCGGGAGAACTGCCTGATTTGCCGCTTGAGTTTCCTCTAGGCGCGGAAGAAGTACGAGTCGCCATACCCGCCACGGTACCGGATGCCGGGCCGAAAACCCCGAATTTCCGGGCGTCCGGGATCATGTTGCCGCCACCACCAACGGGAACGGCCTCCCCCGCCTCCCGCGGCGCTCAGGCTGCGGGATGGCGGGGAAGGCCGTTGACCAGGCATGCGCCAGGTGCGAGTGAAGGACTTACGCCCGGTGAACCACCTGAGGCTTACGCCCGGCGAACCAACTGAGGCTTACGCCCGGTGAACCACCTGAGGCTTACGCCCAGTGAACCACCTGAGGCTTACGCCCGGTGAACCACCTGAGGCTTACGCCTCAAGGACCACCGGGATGATCATGGGCTTGCGGCGCAGCTTGCGGTTGACCCACGTGCCGACGACCCGGCGGACGACCTGCTGCAGCTGGTGCGTCGTGTGGTCCGTGCGGTTCAGCACGGCTTCCTCGAGGGCTTCATTGATCTTGGGGATGATCTCGTCGAAGACGGAATCGTCCTCGGCCACGCCGCGGGCGTGGATTTCCGGCCCGGACACCACCTTGCCGGTGGCACGGTGGATGACCGTGATGATGGAGATGAAGCCCTCATCGCCGAGGGTCTGGCGGTCCTTGAGGTCTGCTTCGGTGACCTCGCCGACGCTGGAGCCGTCGACGTAGACGAAGCCAACCTCGACCTGGCCCACGATGTCGGCCTGGTGGTCGCGAAGATCGATCACTGTGCCGTTGTCCGCGAGCAGGATGCTTTCCTCCGGCACTCCGGATTCGAGGGCGATCTTGCCGTTGGCGATGAGGTGGCGGGTTTCGCCGTGCACCGGCATGGCGTTGAGCGGCTCAAGGATGTTGTAGCAGTACAGCAGCTCGCCGGCGGCAGCGTGGCCGGAGACGTGAACCTTGGCGTTGCCCTTGTGGATGACGTCGGCGCCGAGCTTCAGCAGTCCGTTGATGATGCGGAAGACGGCGTTTTCGTTGCCCGGGATCAGGCTGGACGCAAGGATGACGGTATCGCCCTCGCCGACGACGACGCGGTGGTCGCCGTTGGCCATGCGGGACAGGGCGGCCATGGGCTCGCCCTGGGAGCCGGTGGACATCAGCACAACCCGGTTGTCCGGCAGGTTGTCGATGTTCTTGATGTCGACCAGGATCCCGGCCGGGACCTCCAGGTAGCCCAGTTTCGCGGCGATGGCCATGTTCCGGACCATGGAGCGGCCCACGAAGGCAACCTTGCGGTTGTGGTTGGCGGCGGCATCGAGAACCTGCTGGACGCGGTGCACGTGGGAGGAGAAGGAGGCGACGATGATGCGCTTGGAGGCCTGCCCGAACAGCCGGTCCAGGGTGGGTCCGATTTCCTTCTCGGCGGTGGTGAACCCCGGGACGTCGGCGTTGGTCGAATCCGACATGAACAGGTCCACGCCTTCTTCGCCCAGCTTGGCGAAGTGCCGGAGGTCGGTGATGCGGCCATCCAGCGGCAGCTGGTCCATCTTGAAGTCACCGGTGTGCAGGACGGTGCCGCCCGAGGTGCGGAGGAACACGGCCAGGGCGTCCGGGATGGAGTGGTTGACGGCGATGAACTCGCATTCGAAGGGCCCGTACTTCTCGACCTGGCCCTCGACGACGATCTTCGTGTTCGGCTTGATCCGGTGTTCCTGCAGCTTGGCCTCGATGAGGGCCAGTGTCAGCTGTGAACCGACGATGGGGATGTCGGCGCGCAGGCGCAGGAGGTAGGGGACGGCGCCGATGTGGTCTTCGTGACCGTGGGTCAGGACTACCGCGACGATGTCCTGGAGACGGTTCTCGATGTAGGAGAAGTCCGGCAGGATGAGGTCGACGCCGGGCTGGGTCTCCTCGGGGAAGAGGACGCCGCAGTCAACGATGAGGAGCTTGCCATCGATCTCGAAAACGGTCATGTTTCGACCGATTTCCCCGATTCCGCCGAGCGGTACGATCCGCAGGGTGTTCTTCGGGAGGCGCGGCGGCGTGACAAGGCCGGGAAGGGCGGTTTGGGTCATAGTGCACTACTTTCCAGGCTGAAGCCGGGCTGGTTCTTAACCATCAGGATTGGCTCCCGATCAGGAAAAGACCATCCCCGCTTCCGCCAAATCCTCGCGGATGGTTGCGATCTCGGCCTCGCCCGGCTCCACGAGGGGCAAACGGACAACCGAGTTGGGCAGGACTCCCTGCCACTTAAGAACCTGCTTGGCAGCGACAGCACCCTGAATGTGGGTCATCACTGCGCGGACCACGGGGTCCAGTTCGAAATGTAGGGTGCGGGCGGTAGCAAAATCGCCTGCAAGTGCGGCATCGATCAGCGCACGGAATTGCCGCGTCGCGACGTGCGCGGAGACGCTGACCAGCCCGACGGCACCGGCGGCCATCCACGGCAGCGTGAGGCCGTCGTCGCCGGAGTAGACATCAAGATCGGTGTTCGCCAGGACGCGCGTGAGGGCGTTGAAGTCGGCCTTGGCATCCTTGAGGGCGACGATCCTGGGGTGGTCGGCGAGCCGGATCATGGTCTCGGGCAGGATGGGCACGCCGGCGCGGCCGGGGATGTCGTAGACCATGACGGGGAGGTCGGCGGCGTCGGCCACGGCCTCGACGTGCGCCTGGATACCGGCCTGGCTGGGCTTGTTGTAATACGGCGTGACGATCAGCTGGCCGTGGGCTCCGGCCTTGGCGGCGCGCTTGGCCATCTCGATCGAGTGCGAGGTGTGGTTGGTCCCGGTTCCGGCGATGACCTTGGCGCGGTCGCCCACGGCCTCGACGATGACGCGGAAGAGCTTCTCTTTTTCGTCGTCCTCGAGCGTGGAGGTCTCACCCGTGGTGCCGGAGATCACGAGGGCGTCATTGCCGTCGTCGACGAGCTTGCTCGCCAGTTCCGCCGACTGCCGGTAGTCGACCTCACCGTCCGATGTGAAAGGCGTGACCATGGCAGTCACGAGGGTCCCGAACGTGTAAGAGCGAATATCAGAGTCAGCCATATGAAAAACGTTACCTTGTCTGCGGCATGTTAGGACAATGGCGGCGGTGTGACGAACGTCAAACTCGGCGGCCGTGCGTCACGTTTCGGCGGCCCGGCCGGACTCAGGGCCGCCGAAACCGCGCCAGCACACTGTGTTGGAGACTCGCGGTCAGCACCTCGGTGCCGGAGCCGGCCGCCTGCCGGAGCGGGAGCCCGTCAGGACCCCAGAACCCGCTCAGGCCACACGAAGGGCCGAGCGGCGTGGCGCCCGCCAGGTTCGCCAGGACGGAGAACATCCGGTTGTCCATGGCCCGGGCGCCGAGATGCAGTGCCAGCCGGTGGTCTTCGCCGGCCGTGTAGAGGGCCGAGACGGCATAGATGTCCGCCCCGGCGTCCGCGGCCCATTCCGCATGGCCGCGGCGGGCTGCGTCGAAGCAGATCGCCAGGGCGACCTTCCAGCCGTCGATCTCCAGGACCGCTGGATTCCTGCCGGCCACGAAGAGATCCTGCTCCGGTCCGTGCAGGTGCGTTTTGAAGCTGGTCTCGATGGAGCCTGTTGGATGGACCGCGAGGGCGGCCAGCCGCGGCGTACCGTCCGCGTCTTTGAACGCGGCACCGACCACGGCGGTTATTCCGGTGCGCCGGCAGATTTCCCGGATGCCGTCCAGCCGCCGGTCAGCCGCGCTCAGCCACTCCCCGGGTCCGTCCAGCAGGTCCAGCCGGTATCCCGTCAGCGAGAGTTCGGGAAAGATGACAAGCCGGGCTCCGTGCGACTCGGCGTCTTCGATCAGCCGGATGTGCTCGGGCACGTTGGCGGCAACGCCACCATCCAGGGCCTGGTATTGGACGGCGGACAGCGTCAGCGCGGTGATTGAGCCAGTGGTCACCCTGCCATCCTATGCACCCCGTCTTTCGCCGGAGGGAGCCGAAGGTGCCGAGCAGTAACGCCCGACGGCGGTTTCGCGAAGGGCCTCTGCCCAGGCGGCTAGACGCTGGGTCGCCCGCACGTAGTCGAACAGTTCGGTTGGAGTGAGGGCGTCGAGGTCCGTCTCGGCCAGCCGCCGGGCCAGCTCAGCTCCCGGCGGCACCGCGGCCAGCGCCGCACCTTCCTTCCCCCACTGAACGTCCTCGGCCGGCTCCCCGGCGACCAAGCGCCGGAAGAGGAAGTCCACGACGCCCGGGCTCATGGCCTTGAGGGCGCCGGCCGCCGCCTCGCCACCGCTCGTCCGTCCGCCAGGCGTCGCGCTGTTCAGTTGCGGGCCCGACGGATCCGGGCCCGGAAATTGTCGGCTTGTGGATTCCCGGCCGGTGAATTCGGGCTTCAGGAAGGCTGGCTCTGGGGCGTCGTTCATGCGCCCATCGTATTCGAACATATATTCGAATACAAGGGATGCCCGGAGAAGGACCGGGGCTGCGGGCAGGCCGAAGATGAGACGGTCACCGGGCCGATCGTGAGACGATCAGATGATGACGGCGCGCGGAATGACTACGGCTTCCCGGACCGTCCGGGGCACTCCCCCCGGCGTCCGGCTGGCCGGCATCGACGCCGCGCGCGGCCTGGCCTTGCTGGCCATGATGGCCACCCACGTGCTGGCAACCTTTGAGCCGGACCCGCAGCTCACGCCCACCTGGATCGGCCTGGCGTTTTCCGGACGGGCAGCCGCGCTGTTCGCCGTGCTGGCCGGAGTCGGGCTCGCCTTGTCCACGGGGAAACAGCAGCCGCTTGAGGGCGCCGAACTGCGGGGTGCCCGCAGAGGCATCGCCTTGCGGGCGCTCGTAATCGGTGCCGTCGGGCTCTCCCTGGGCGGGCTGGAAGTCAACATCGCGATAATTCTGGTTCACTACGCCCTGCTGTTCCTGTGCGTGCTGCCCTTTGTCGGGCTTGGGCTGAAACGCCTGGCCGCACTCGCGGTCCTCTGGATACTGGCTGCCCCCGCCCTGGCCTACCTCCTGCGGCCGTGGCTGCTGTCCGCCGATCCGCCCCTGCGCCTGGGGCACAACCCAAGCTGGGAGGATCTGGCCACCCCGGCCAGGCTGCTGGGCGACCTCTTTCTCACGGGCTACTACCCTGTCCTGCAGTGGATCGCTTATCTCCTGATAGGGCTGGCGATCGGCCGGATGGCGCTGTGGAAAGCGGCCGTGCCGTTCCTGCTCGTTGCTGCCGGCACGGTGGTGGCCGTCATGTCCAAGTGGCTGGGGACGCTCATGCTGGAGGACTGGGGCGGCAGGCAGGCCCTTCAGGCGCACATCGGCGATCCCGCCTACCCGCTGGAGAGCCTGCTGCAGGTCAACCTGGCCGGCATCGACCAGTCAGGCTCAGTGTGGTGGCTGGCCACGAGTGCACCGCACTCCGGCACCACGCTGGATCTGTTGCACACCTCGGGGGCCGCTGCAGCCTTGATCGGCCTGTGCCTGCTGCTGGGCCGGCTGGGCGACTGGCTGGAACTGGATCTGCTGCTGCCGCTGCGCGGAGCCGGGGCCATGACGTTGAGCCTCTACACGGCTCACCTGTGCATCATGGCCGCCCTGCACGACCAGCCCTTGATGCCGGGCTGGACCGTGGAGGGTGTGTATTTCGCGCAGGCTGTCGGGATGCTGGTGGCCGGCGGAGTCTTCGCGGCCATGGCGTGGCGCGGGCCGCTGGAGTGGGCGACCCATGCGGCCAGCCAGGCGGGCCGGCACCAGCCGGCCCAAGTCCGCCGGCCTCGGCGCGTACGCTAAGTTCCGCCGCCGGGTCGTGCGCTAAGTTCCGCCGCCGGGCCCGGCGCGGCCCGGCAAACGGTGTCCGGCTAGTTCTTCTGCTCCCCGGCGCGGAACATTCGCACGGCGTCGCGCATTGAGGCGCGGGCGCGCTTGCGGTCGCCGGCAGCATCGTACGCACAGCTGAGCCGGAACCAGGAACGCCAGTCCTCGGGGGCAGCTTCGGCCTCAGCGCGGTACTTCTCAAATTCGGCGTCGGCGGCTTCGCGGATGATCCGGCCGGCGGGCGTGCGCGGCAGAGTGTCCTCCGGCAGGCCCCCCTCGCCTTCGAGGATCTTTGCCAACCGCTCAGTGCGGGCACCAAACAGCAGTTCCCGCATCAGGGCCCAGGCCCCGATGACCGGCAGCACCAGGTAGGCGACGCCGATCGCCTTCGCCACGAGGCTGGGGTCGGACATCAGGAGCACGGAACGTTGAAGGGACACCACCAGGTAAAACACGAGCAGCAGGGTGACGGCCCCCACCCAGATCTTGGTGCGGTTCGCTTTCAGGGCTGTCAAGGCAGCGGACATCTGACTCAGAGTCCCAGGTCCAGGTAGCCGTCGAGTCCCACGGTGAGACCGGGGTGAGCGGCGACGCTGCGGATCCCCAGCAGCACCCCGGGCATGAAGGACGCACGGTCGAAGGAGTCGTGGCGGATGGTCAGCTGCTCCCCCGGCCCGCCCAGCAGGACCTCCTGGTGCGCGACAAGACCGGCCAGCCGGACACTGTGGACCCGGATGCCGTCGACGTCGGTGCCGCGGGCACCGGCGAGTTCCGAGGTGGTGGCGTCCGGGCTGGACGGCACGCCAGCCTCGGAGCGCTCGGCCGAGATCAGCTGTGCCGTGCGCACGGCCGTGCCGGAGGGCGCGTCAACCTTGTCCGGGTGGTGAAGCTCAATAATTTCAACGGATTCGAAGTACTTGGACGCCTTGGCGGCGAAGGCGGAGGCCAGGACGGAGCCGAGGGCGAAGTTCGGGGCGATCAGGACGCCGACGCCGGGCCGGTTGGCGAGGAGTTCTTCCAGCCCCGCGAGCCGGCCGGCATCCCAGCCGGTGGTGCCGACCACGGCGTGCATGCCGTGCTCGACGGCGAAGCGAACGTTCGCCTCGGTGCTTTCGGGGACGGTCAGGTCCACCACGACCTGCGCGCCGGAGCTGACAAGGGAGTCGAGGGGGTCGTTGCGGCCAAGGGCCGCGACGAGCGTCAGGTCCGCGGCGGCGTCGATGGCCTTCACGGCCTCTGCGCCCATGCGCCCGCTGGCGCCCAGCACGGCGACGGAGAGTTGTTCGGTCATGCCATCAACCCTACCGCCGGGGCCGCTGCGTTCCGGAACCGGCGGCGCTTGGTTACAGGGCCGCCGCCGGGGGCGACAGCCTGACCGCCACGCGGCGTGAGCAACGTTCCGCAAGGCCCGGGCCGCCGGCTCGATGGGTCACACGCCGACCCAGGCCTGTCAGGCTGGATTGACGCCCTTATGCCTGTCAATCTAAACTGACAGGCATGGAGACTGATGACCTGTCCGCGCATATTCATTCACTCGACCCCGCCGTCGGTCTGCGGGCGGTCGGAGCCCTCCATCGCCTGGCAGAACAGGTCGAGGCAGCGCAGGTCAGAGCTGCCCGACAGCGGGGATGGACCTGGGAGCAGATCGGCGACGCCCTGGGCGTCTCGCGGCAGTCCGTCCACGCAAAATACCGAGAGTGAGATCAAGCCATGTTTGAACGATTTGCCGACGACACCCGAAAGATCGTTGGCTTCGCCATGGACGAGGCCCGCTGCAGCGGCGACAAGCGGCTGGGCACGGATCATCTGCTGTTGGGGGCGCTCCACGATCCTGCTCCCGCCGCCCTTCTGGGTGTCACGCTCGATCAGGCACGGGCCGCGGCGGCGAGGCTTGACCGCACGGCACTCGCATCAATCGGTATAGATGCCCACGGCTTTGAGCGCGTCCCCATGCCCAGCCGGGGGAAGAAGCCGCCCTTCAGCTCGGGCGCCCGGTCGGTAATGGAAGGCATGCTTCGGTATGCCATGGACCAGAAGTCACGACAGATCACCACCGCGAATCTGCTGCTGTCGCTGCTGGACTGCCAGGAACACGATCCGGCAGCCGTGCTGCTCAAGGAACTGGGGGTCGACCGGGCGGGGGTCCGGCGCAGGGTTATTTCCTCCTGATCCGGAGCCGGCTTCCTGCCGGTCACGCGGCGTCTACTCGCCGGCGCCGACCCACTCCACGGTGCCGTCGGCGAAAAACTGTTCCTTCCAGATCGGCACTTGGGCCTTGATCCGGTCGACGAGTTCTGCACATACGGCGAAGGCCTGGCCGCGGTGGGCCGCCGAGACGGCGCACACCAGAGCCGGATCGCCGATCTCGAGCATGCCGATCCTGTGGGCCGCCCAGATCCGCACCGGCTGCCGCTCGTCCCGGGTGGCGCCGGCGCCGCCGGCGGCGTCCTCCGGAGATCCGCCGGGCACGGCATTCCCGGCCGGGACCGAGTGCTCCGCCACAAGCCCGGCGACGACGTCGGCCATCACCTGGTGGGCCGTCGGGTGGGCGCTGTAGCTGAGCCGGGAGACCTGCTTGCCGCCGTCGTGGTTGCGGACGACGCCGCTGAAGCTGACCACCGCTCCTGCCGTGTCCGACTCCACCGCCGCGATGGCCTGCTCCACCGAGATGGGTTCGGCGCTCAGCACGGCGTGCACGATTTCAAATCCGGTATCAGTGCCCATGGCTGCCTTCCAGTTGGTCGCAAAGGTGTCCAACGATGGGATCCAGCACGGCCAGGCCGTCCATCACGCCCTTCGGGGATCCGGGCAGGTTCACGATGAACGTCTGTCCGGCTGCGCCCGCGTGGCCCCGGCTGAGCATGGCCATCGGAGTCTTGGCCGTTCCGGCGTTCCGGATGCCCTCCATGATGCCCGGGATTTCCCGGTCCAGCAGGGGCAGCGTCTGCTCCGGCGTTGCGTCGGTGGGGCTCAGCCCGGTGCCGCCGCTGGTGATGATGACGGCCGGCTGCTGGCTCAGCAGGGCCCTCAGCGCGGCCCCGACCGGCGCCCCGTCCGGCACCACCATGGCGGGGAACGGCTCGAAGCCGTGCTCGGTGAGCCAATCGATGATCACAGGGCCCGTGAGGTCCTCATAGACACCGGAGGCCGCCCGGGTGGAGGCGATCACGACACCGGCCTTGCGGCCCGTGGCTTCGCCGTGGCGGTGGGGTTCGGGCATGTTCATAGGGTCCAGTCCCCGCTCTTGCCGCCGCTTTTGGCGAGCACCTTGATATCGGTCAGGACCGCGTGCTTGTCCACGGCCTTGATCATGTCGTACACGCTCAGTGCCGCGACCGTCGCCGCAGTCAGGGCTTCCATCTCGACCCCGGTGACGCCGCGTGTCTTGACCGTGGCGAAAATTGTCACGGCGTCGGTGTCGAGCTCAAAGTCGATGGTGACTTTGGCGATCGGGAGCGGGTGGCAGAGCGGGATCAGGTCCGGCGTCTTCTTGGCCGCCATGATCCCGGCGATGCGGGCCACGGCCAGGGCGTCGCCCTTCGGGAGCTCACCGCCGCCGAGGAGGGACAGGACCTCGGCCGTGCTGCGGACGGTTGCGGTGGCCGTGGCTTCCCGGGTGGACTGCGCCTTGTTGGACACATCCACCATCTGGGCCGTGCCGTCGTGGCGGAGGTGGGTCAGGCGGGTGTTGCCCACGGCTCCTTTGTCCGCTTCGCCGGTGCCCGCTTCGCCGTTGTCCGCCGGTGCGGCATCCGCTTCAGGGTTTTCTACATCATTCACAGGATCCATACTTCCACTTCGTCGCCCGCTGCGAGCGCCGCTGTTCCCTCTGGCACGTGGACGAGGGCGTTGGAACGGGCCAGGGCATGGACCAGGTGGGAGCCCGCGCCGCCCTCCAGCCTGACGGTGCCGTCCGGAGCCAGCGTGCMGCGCCGCACCTGGTGCTTGCCCGCCGGGGAGGTCAGCGGTTCGGCGAGGCGCGCGCGGACGGCGGGCCGGGGCGCCGGGGCGCCGAACAGTTCCGTGAGGACCGGGCGCAGGAACATTTCAAAGGACACCAGGCAGCTCACCGGATTGCCCGGGAACCCCAGCACAGGGACGCCGTCGAAGCTGCCGATCCCCTGCGGGCCGCCCGGCTGCATCGCCACGGCGCCGAATTCGACGTCGTGTCCGGCCATTGCCTGCCGGACCACCTCGTAGGCACCTTTGCTGACGCCGCCGGTGGTGACGATCAGGTCCGCGGCGGGGGCGTGCCGGCGCAGCAACGCGGCGAGCTCATCCGGCTGGTCCGTGGAGACGCCGGTCCGTGTGACCTGGAGCCCGGCCTGGCGCATGGAGGACTCGAGCAGCGTGCCGTTGGAGTCGAAGATCTTGCCCGGTCCGAGCGGGCTGCCCGGTTCCACCACCTCGTCGCCGGTGGTGACCAGGAGGACCCGGAGGGAGGGACGCACGGGCACCTCCGTGTAGCCCATCGCCGCCAGCAGTCCCAGCTGGCCGGGGCCGAGGAAGGTCCCCGCGCTGAGGGCGAGCTCGCCGGAGCGGATGTCGCTGCCGGCGTCGCGCACGAACGTTCCGGCGGCGGCGGCCGGCAAGTGGACCGTGGCGGGCTCCCCCGGCACCGGGAAGGAATCGGGCACGGCCTGCTCGATGGGAACGACGGCGTCGGCCCCGGCCGGCATCATCGCGCCGGTCATGATCGGGGCGGCCGTGCCGGCGGCCAGTTCCGCCGGTGTGGCTCCGGCCGGGACGGGCGCGACGACACGCAGTTCCCTGCCGCCGTCGGGCACGTCGGCGCTGCGGATCGCGAAGCCGTCCATCTGCGAGTTGGCGAAGGGGGGAAGGTCCAGCGGCGCCAGGATGTCGGCGGCGAGCCCCCGGCCCAAGGCTTCGAGCAGCGGGAGCCGTTCCACCCGCCCCTCGGTGCGCAGGGGGGCCAGCAGGGCCCGCACCTTGTCCCGGTGTGCTTGAACGCTGACATGCCTTGTCTCGGTGCGGTGCATGCGTTTCCTGACCTCTGCTCGGCTCGCTAGGACTTCACGTCAACTCTAACCGTGTGATAACCCGTGGCTCCGTTCGGCGCGACCGGTGCGGATTCCTCGGCCTGCGGCACGCCGTCTAGGGCTGTGGCCCGGACCTGGACCTCATATTGTCCCGGCTCCAGCGGCAAGGCCAGCTTCCACTGGTACCAGGTGTCCTTGGAGATGCCGGGGGCCAGCTCGGCCTGATGCCAGTCGCCGCGGTTGACCCGCAGCTCCACCTTGCCGATGCCCGTGTGCTGGGCCCACGCGACGCCGCCGAAGACAACCGTCCCGCCCTTCACGTTGGCCCCGTCGCGCGGCACGTCAATGCGGGACGATGTCTTGATGGGCCCGCGCTCGCTCCAGCCGCGGGGCGTCCAGTAGGCGACGTCGTCCGCGTACCGGGTCACTTTCAGTTCGGTGACCCACTTCGTGGCGGAGACGTAGCCGTACAGCCCGGGCACGATCATCCGGACGGGGAATCCATGTTCGAGCGGGAGCGGTTCCCCGTTCATGGCGACGGCCAGCAGCGCGTCGCGGTTGTCCGTGAGGGCCTCCAGCGGGGTCCCTGCCGTCCAGCCGTCTGTGCTCCGGGAGAGCACCATGTCCGCCCCGGGCTTGGGGCCGGCCATGGCGAGCAGTTCGCGCACCGGCCAGCCGAGCCAGCGGGCATTGCCGATCAGGTCCCCGCCGACCTCGTTGGAGACGCAGGCGATGGTCACGTGCCGTTCCGTCAGGGGTTTGGCCAGGAGAGTGGCGAAGTCGAGCTCGATCTCCCGTTCCACCAGGCCCGTGACTTTCAGCGTCCATTCCGCAGGATCCACCAGCGGGACGCGCAGGGCGGTGTCGATCCGGTAGAAATCCCTGTTCGGCGTCACGAGCGGGCCCAGTCCGTCCAGCCGGATCTCGGCGCCGGCCGGGATGGGCGGCGCGGGAGCGGCGGGCACCGGGAGGACCAGCTTGCTGCGCACGTCGCTGACGACGGCGGCCGCTCCCCTGAGGGTGGAGGCGAGCACACCGGCGACGGCGGCAACCGCGGCTGTCCCGCCCAGCGCCAGCAGGAACCGGCGCCGGGCGGGCCCGGCTTCGTTGGCTGTGGCATCTGCAGGCGCCACGGCAGGGGCGTCCTGCGGGGCCGGCTCAACCGGTGGTGTTTCCGGCGGGCCGGACGCCACCGCCGGTCGCCGGTCGGCATCGGGTTGCCACTCCAACAGTTTCCGGATGAGCCACCGCAACAGCGCGATCCCCACCAGTGCCACCAGCACCGGGACGGGGATGGCGTTGGCGGTCAGGTCGGCCCGGCTCAGCACGGCCACGAGCCCTACCGCGCCGAACACCGCGATGAGAATCACCCCGGCGAAACGGCGCCGCACTTCGAGGACTCCGGAGAGCGCCGCGAGCGCGGCGATGACCAGTGCCATGCCGCCCAGCAGTGCCGCCTTGTCCGCCGTGCCGAACAAGGAAATGGCCCACTCCTTGACGCCCGGCGGGACGGTGTCGATCACGGCCCCGCCGACGGCCGTCACCGGAGACACCGTGGGGCTCACCAGGCTGGCCGTGAGTTCACCGAGGACCACCGCCGTCCCCACGGCCACCAGTCCGGCCCCGGCGGCCCACAGGTCCCGGGACTGCCGCTGCCGGACTCCCGGTTCCGTATGCTGCTGTTCCCTGCCGGCGAGTGTGCCGCCGGTTTCCTTCCCCTGCCCGTCAAAGCCGACGCCGCTGCTCACTGTGCCCATCCCGTCCGGAGTTTTTCCTCTACCGCGTCGCGCGGAATCGTGTTGTGTGCTCCCTCGGCTGTTGCTGCCGGGGCTGCTGCTCCCCCGGCAGCAGGCTCCCCGGCAGAAGTGCCGTGGCTGCCACCCGGCTTCTGGCCGGCGGCTCCCTGGCCGGGGAGCAGCAGCGAGAACCGGCATCCGCCGTCGACGTTCTCCACGGTGACGGTGCCTTGATGGGCGCTGACGATTCCGGCGACAATGCTCAGGCCAAGGCCGGCGCCGCTGTAGCGCATGACGCCTGCCGGCTCATCCGGCATGGGCGCCCGGAAGCCGTCGCCC
This sequence comes from Arthrobacter sp. 05T45, assembly GCF_056395875.1. Classification (NCBI taxonomy): domain Bacteria; kingdom Bacillati; phylum Actinomycetota; class Actinomycetes; order Micrococcales; family Micrococcaceae; genus Arthrobacter; species Arthrobacter sp. 05T45. The sequence continues at coordinate 84,042 of NZ_JBFTKI010000005.1, forward strand.
GGGGCCGCGCCATCAGGGGCCATTCCGTCCAGTCCGTCGTCCGGGGCGGCCCAACGGCCGGCCTGCCGCCGCGCCGGGTCCTTCTGCCAGCCGGTTTCGAACACATGCGGGAGGTCCGCTTCGGGGATCCCGCCGCAGCCGTCGGTGACCGCGACGACGGCCCGGTCACCGTCCCGGCCGACTTCCACGGTGACCCGGGAGCCGGGTCTGCTGTGGACGATCGCGTTGAGCACGACGTTCCGGATGGCACGCCCCATCGAGGGGCCGTCGGCGAGGGCCAGGCTTTCCCGTTGGCCGCCGCCGTCGAGCGTAATGCCGTGCTGCTCCGCCAGCGCGGCGAGGTCGGCAATGGCGTCGCTGGCGAGGTCGTACAGGTCCAACGGCTCGGCCTTGAGCCGCATAGTTCCGGCATGGATCTTCGACAGTTCCAGGAGGTCGTTGACCATGCCGGCCATGAGGTCGGTCTGCGCGATGAGCTTGCGGTAGTAGGCGGGGACGTCCGCGGCCATCCCGTCTTCCAGGGCCTCGGTCATGGCGCGCATGCTCGCCAGCGGCGTCCGCAGGTCGTGGGAGATCCAGCTGACCAGTTCGCGGCGGGCGTTTTCGACGGCGGCCTCCCGCTGCCGGGAGGCCTCCAGCATCCGGCTGCTGGATTCGAGCTCGGCGGCGAGGGCGGCAAGTTCGTGGCTCATCACCGGGGACTGGATCCCGGGGCTCTCGCCGCGGCCGATGCTCCGGGCAGCCTCGACCAGCGCCTTGGCGTTCCGCGAGACCCTCGCTCCGAGCACGAGCGCGATCGAAACAGCCACGGCGGAAGCCACGGCCAGGACGTACCACATCACTTCGAGGTCCCGGGCCGAGATGAACATCGCGTTGAAGGCGCTGACCATTCCGGCCGTCAGGACCGCCACGGCGGCGAGCACCACCACGCAGATCTGGACCGCGAACGAGGCCCGGCGCAGGGATTTCAGGATGAGCAGCGACGCGGCCCCGATCACGGCTCCCCAGGCCAGGGCCCAGCCGATGATGGTCAGGAGTTCAGAGGTCTGCATCGGCGGATTCCTCCTCATCGCTGGGGTCCAGCCGGTAACCCACGCCCCAGACCGTTTTCAGGACGGAGGGGCGGGTGGGGTCGTCCTCGATCTTCTCCCGCAGCCTCCGCACGTGCACCGTGACAGTGGACAGGTCCCCGTAGTCACAGCCCCAGACGGCTTTCATGAGTTCCTCGCGGCTGAAGACTTGCCGGGGACGGCGGAGCATGAAGGCCAGAAGGTCGAACTCCCTGGCCGTCAGCGCCAGGGGCCTGCCATGGCGGGAGACGGTGCGTGCGGCCGGGTTGAGGTCGAAACCGCCCACTTCGACGGAGGGCTCCGGGCTGAATTCGGGAATGCTCCTGCGCAGGACCGAACGGACCCGCAGTACCAGTTCGCGGGGCGAGAATGGCTTGGTGACGTAGTCGTCAGCGCCGGCTTCCAGGCCGAGGATCCGGTCGTCTTCCGTTCCGAGGGCAGTGAGCATGATGACCGGGACGCTGTGTGCGGCACGGAGCCGGCGGCAGACTTCCACACCGTCCAGGCCCGGCAGCATCCGGTCCAGCAGGACGAGGTCCGGGCGGCGTTCGGCCGCAAGGCGCAGGGCCGTGAACCCGTCGGCGGCGAGGACCACCTGGTATCCCGCCTGGACGAGGTAGTCCCGGACCACTCCCGCGATGGTCGGTTCGTCCTCGACGAGGAGGATGCGCCGGTACTCCGTTGCGTCCGGGGCCGGCTGGGTCTTGTTCACGCTTCCAGCATAGGTTCGCGGCCACGGTCCGGGCAGGGCTCCGGACCCCCGCCGGACATCGTTCCCGAATCCGTAATATCCGTGCCGTCATGCGGCTGTGACGTGGGCCGCGAGGTGGCGTAGCCTGACTCTATGACAGTTCAACTGGGTATGCCCCAGCCCCGCGCGGCAGGCAGTCCCGGAGCGGGAGTGCCTGCTGCAGCCGCACTGTCCGGGCGTCCGGAGGGCCTGGTTGCAGGGCTCGTGGATCGCTACGGCCGCCGTGCCACGGACATGCGCCTCTCACTGACGGACAAGTGCAATCTGCGTTGCACCTATTGCATGCCGGCCGAGGGCCTGGAATGGCTGTCCAAGCAGGCGGTGATGTCCGCGGAGGAAATCGTCCGGATCGTGCGGATCGGCGTCGACATGCTCGGCGTGCGTGAACTGCGGCTGACCGGAGGCGAGCCCCTGGTGCGGGCGGACCTGCTGCAGATCATCGCCGCGCTCCGCCAGGCCCACCCCGGCCTGCCAATCTCGATGACCACCAACGCCGTCGGCCTGGACAAGAAGGCCGCCGGACTCAAAGCCGCGGGACTGACCAGAATCAACGTCTCGCTGGACTCCCTGCATGAAGAAACCTTTACCAAGCTGACCCGCCGGCCCTTCCTGGACAGGGTCCTCGCCGGCGTCGACGCCGCCTGGGCCGCAGGCCTGGGCCCGGTCAAGCTCAACGCTGTACTCATGCGCGGCATCAACGACGCCGAGTCCCCGGCCCTCCTGGCCTGGGCACTGGACCGCGGCTATGAACTGCGCTTCATCGAACAGATGCCGCTCGACGCGGACCACGGCTGGACCCGGCGGAACATGATCACCGCCGCGGAGATCCGGGAACTGCTCTCGGTCGATTACGTGCTCAGTTCCGACCCGCGGGACCGCGACGGCGCCCCGGCGGAACGGTTCGAAGTCCGGGCCCGGGTTCCCGGCACCGACCGCGCCGCCGGCCCTCTGCTCGGCACTGTGGGCATCATCGCCTCCGTCACGGAGCCGTTCTGCTCGGACTGCCGCCGGACGCGCATCACCGCCGAGGGCAAGATCATGAGCTGCCTGTTCTCGCGCGAGGAAGTGGATCTGCTGGGGCTGCTGCGCGAGGGCGCCAGCGACGAACAGCTCGCCGAACGCTGGCAGGATGCCATGTGGATCAAGCCCAAGGCCCACGGCATGGACCATGTGGGCCTCGACGCGCCCGACTTCGTCCAGCCGGACCGCAGCATGAGCGCCATCGGAGGCTGACTTTTTCGTGAATGTACGCTACTTCGCTGCCGCACGCGCTGCCGCCGGCGTGGATGAAGAACGCTACGACCTCGCCGACGGCGACACCCTCGCCTCGCTGCTCGAGGCGATCCTCGCCGTCGAGCGCCCCGAACCGCCGGCCGGTACGCCGCCGCTGGCCCGCATCCTGTCCCGCTCCAGCTTCCTGCTCAACGAAGTTGCCGTGCGGGACCATGCCGCGGCGCTCCGGCCCGCCGACGTCGTCGACGTGCTGCCGCCGTTCGCCGGCGGGTAACCCGGGCACGCCCGGCTCCATAAAGCCGGTATGTCGGGTTCACAAAATCCGGGGTATCGCGTTTAGCTGGCCGGTTCTAGAGTGTGGAATATCCGCCGCGGCGGGCAACAAACACCAACGAGGAGGGCAGCATGTTCACCTTGCAGATCGAGCATAGGATCAAGGATTTCTCCATGTGGAAAGCGGCGTTCGACCGTGATCCGGTGAACCGCGCGGCGTCGGGCGTCACCGCGTACCGCATCAACCAACCCGTGGACGACCCGCACTCTGTGGTCGTTGAACTGGACTTCGAGCAGCGCGGGCAGGCAGAGGCCTTGTTGGCCAATCTTCAGGCGAAGGTCTGGAACTCCGCCGAGGCGGCGCCCGGCCTAGAGGGAACTCCGAAGACCCGGATTCTGCAGGCCGCCTCCTAAGACCTCACGCCGGTACGGCAGCGCCCTCAGCGACGCGGCGGCACACGGTAGTCATGAAGGGCGTGAAATCGCTCGCCCTGCCCAGGCGGAGTCCGGCGGCATGAGTGAGTTCGCCGTCGTCCACCCGGAAGGTGTGCCGTGCGGTCCCGCGGTCACTTCGCCGTTCCACGGTCAAGGTGCCGCCTTCCATGCTGGCGCGCGCGGGTCCCTCGGGCGGCAACCCCAAGCTGTTGACGTGGTACCAGAAGGTCTCGGGATGGTCCGGGTCCGTCGTGAAGACACCGTGGCCTTCGGACCGGGTCCCGTCCGCATCCGTGTGCCGGTAGCTCTGGGCGACGGCAAGCCCGGCGGCTGCCCGGGAAAAGATAATCTCGGTGTCCGCGGTGCGCGCCGGACCCCACGCGGTTGCCTCCCAGTGCGTGGTCCCCGTCCAATGGCCCAGGAAAGCCTCAAGCGCCTCGCATGCACTGCCTGGCAGCGGCCGGTCCACAGTTTCTCCCATATGGAGTTCCTCCCGAGTGACCCCGCCACCATCATGACGCCGCGCCAGTTGGAATGTCTAGGCCAGGAGTCCGAACGTCTCGCTTTCCTCGAACGGCCCGACCACCGTGACGGTCCGCGGGGCTGCCGCGAGCTCACGGGCGAGCTCCTGGACCTCCGCGGCTGTGACGGCCTTGATCTGGCGGAGGGTCTCATCGATGTCCTGGTACTCGCCGGACACCAGTTCCGCGCGGCCCAGCCGGGACATCCGGGAACCGGTGTCCTCCAGCGCCAGCACGATTCCGCCGCACAGCTGTCCCTCCGCCTTGCGCAGCTCCTCGTCTGAGATTCCGTCGGCAGCCAGCTTGTCCAGTTCGGCGCCCAGCAGATCAATGACCTGGCGGACCTTCGACGGGGTGCATCCGGCGTACATGCCGAAATAGCCGGCATCGGCGTAGGAGGAGGCGAAAGAGTAGGTCGAGTAGACGAGTCCGCGCTTTTCCCGGACCTCCTGGAAGAGGCGGGAGGACATGCCGCCGCCGAGAACGGCGTTGAGCACACTCATCACAAAGCGGCGGCCGTCGGTGGCGACCAGCGACGGGCAACCCATAATGATGTTGGCCTGCTCCACCTGCCTCTTGACCACATGCAGGCCGGCCGTGCCGGTGATCGATGCACGTTCGGTGGAGCGGCGCTGCACGGGGGCGGCCGCGGCCTCAAGGTTCCAGCCGGCGGAGTGCAGGGCATCCACCACGAGCCCGCAGACGACGTCGTGGTCCAGGCCGCCGGCCGCGGTGACCACGAGCTCGTCGGGACGGTAGTAGCGGCGGTAGTGGTCCCACACCGAGTCGCGTGCCACGGCCCGGATGGCTGCCGGCGTGCCGCCGATGGGGCGGCCCAGCGGGTGCGTTCCCAGCACGGCGGCCACGAAGTTCTCGTGCGCGACGTCGGTGGGATCGTCGCTGTCCATGGCGATTTCCTCGAGGATGACGTCCCGCTCCTGCTCCATCTCCTGCGGGTCCAGGACCGCGCCGGTGATCATGTCCGCGATGACGTCGATCGCCATGGGAAGGTCCGTGTCCAGCACGCGGGCGAAGTAGCAGGTGCTTTCCTTCGCGGTGGCCGCATTGGATTCCCCGCCGACCTCGTCGAAGGCCGAGGCGATCTCCAGCGCGGTGCGGCGCTTGGTGCCCTTGAAGAGCAGGTGCTCCAGGAAGTGCGTGGAACCGTGCTGGCCGGGAGCCTCGTCGCGGGAGCCGACGCCGACCCAGAAACCGATCGTGGCAGAGCGTTGGCCGGGCATCGCTTCGGTGAGGACGCGGACGCCGCCGGGCAGGACCGAGCGTCGCACCTCGGAGCCGCCGTCGGCGCCGTGGATCAGGGTGTCAGCGTGCTGGTTCTGCTCTAGCGGCAGGGGGACGACAGTCATCAAGGCCTTTCATTGAACACATGCCAAATCTGCCTGCCATCCTACCTTTAACAGCAGCGGGGCCGGTGGTTGATCCACCGGCCCCGCTTTTTGACTCAGGAGAGACTACTCCGCGGCGTCCGCGGAGACCTCGGCGTTGTCAGCGTTTTCCGTGTTTCCTGCATTTTCCGCGCCAGCCTCCTCAGCCACTACGGGCGAGAGGGACAGCTTTCCGCGATCGTCGATCTTGGTGATTTCCACCTGGATCTTCTGGCCCACGGAGACGACGTCGTCGACGTTGTCCACGCGCTTGCCGCCGGCGATCTTGCGCAGCTCGGAGATGTGCAGGAGGCCGTCCTTGCCCGGGGTCAGGGAAACGAAGGCGCCGAAGGTGGTGGTCTTGACGACCGTGCCCAGGTAGCGCTCACCGATTTCCGGGATCTGCGGGTTGGCGATGGCGTTGATCGCGGACCGTGCTGCGTCGGCAGACGGGCCGTTGGTGGCGCCAATGTAGACAGTTCCGTCGTCCTCGATCGAGATGTCGGCTCCGGTGTCTTCCTGGATCTGGTTGATCATCTTGCCCTTCGGGCCGATGACCTCGCCGATCTTGTCAACCGGGATCTTGACCGCGATGACGCGCGGCGCGAACTCGGAGAGCTCGTCCGGGGTGTCGATCGCGGAGTTCAGGACGTCCAGGATGTGCAGACGGGCTTCGCGGGCCTGCTTCAGGGCGGCGGCCAGGACCGAGGCCGGGATGCCGTCAAGCTTCGTGTCCAGCTGGATGGCCGTGACGAACTCGGAGGTACCGGCAACCTTGAAGTCCATGTCACCGAAGGCATCTTCGGCGCCAAGGATATCGGTCAGGGCGGCGTAACGGGTCTGGCCGTCGACCTGGTCGGAGACCAGGCCCATGGCGATACCGGCAACAGCAGCCTTCAGCGGCACGCCTGCGTTCAGCAGGGACAGCGTGGAGGCGCAGACGGAACCCATCGACGTCGAACCGTTGGAGCTGAGAGCCTCAGACACCTGGCGGATGGCGTAGGGGAATTCCTCGCGGGACGGCAGCACCGGCATGATGGCGCGCTCTGCGAGGGCACCGTGGCCGATTTCGCGGCGCTTCGGGGAACCGACGCGGCCGGTCTCGCCGGTGGAGTACGGCGGGAAGTTGTAGTTGTGCATGTAGCGCTTGCGCGTCACGGGAGACAGCGAGTCGATCTGCTGTTCCATCTTGAGCATGTTCAGCGTGGTGACACCCATGATCTGGGTCTCGCCGCGTTCGAAGATGGCCGAGCCGTGGACGCGGGGCAGAACCTCAACCTCGGCGGTGAGCTGGCGGATGTCCGTCAGGCCGCGGCCGTCGATGCGGATCTGGTCCTTGAGGATACGCTGGCGCACAACCTGCTTGGTGACGGAGCGGAAGGCTGCGGACAGTTCCTTCTCGCGGCCTTCGAACTGGCCAGCCAGGGAAGAGGTGACCTCGTCCTTGAGCTCGTCGGACGCGGTGTCGCGTTCCTGCTTGTCGGCGATCTGGAAGACAGCGGCCAGCTTCTCGGCGGCAGCGGACTCCACAGCGGCGTAGACGTCGTCCTGGTAGTCCAGGAAGACCGGGAACTCGACGGTCGGCTTGGCGGCGCGGGCTGCCAGGTCGGACTGTGCTTCACAAAGGGCCTTGATGAACGGCTTGGCAGCCTCGAGGCCTTCGGAGACAACCTCTTCGGTCGGGGCGGTGGCGCCCTGTTCCTTGATGAGGTTCCAGGAGTTGTCGGTGGCTTCGGCTTCAACCATCATGATGGCGACGTCGTCACCGGCGATGCGGCCGGCGACGACCATGTTGAAGACGGCGTTCTCGAGCTGGGAGTGCTTCGGGAACGCAACCCACTGCGAGCCGTTCTCGTCGGCAACGAGGGCAACGCGGACGCCGCCGATCGGGCCGGAGAAGGGCAGGCCGGAAAGCTGGGTGGACATCGAGGACGCGTTGATCGCGACGACGTCGTAGAGCTCGTCCGGGTTGATGGACAGCACGGTGACGACGATCTGGACCTCGTTGCGCAGGCCCTTGACGAACGCGGGGCGCAGCGGGCGGTCCATGAGGCGGCAGGCCAGGATGGCTTCCGTGGAGGGACGGCCTTCGCGGCGGAAGAACGAGCCCGGGATGCGGCCGGCGGCGTACATACGCTCTTCGACGTCGACGGTCAGCGGGAAGAAGTCGAAACCTTCACGCGGGTGCTTGCCGGCGGTGGTTGCGGACAGCAGCGCGGTCTCTTCATCGATGTAGACCATCGCTGCGCCGGCTGCCTGCTTGGCAAGGCGGCCGGTTTCAAAGCGGATTACACGCTTGCCGAAGCGGCCATTGTCAATGATTGCTTCTGAGAACTGGATTTCGGGACCCTCCATAGAGAGTCACCTCCGTTTCTTGGTTCACGGAGCCCAGCCGCATCAACCCAGCCCAGCATCTGTCTACTGGCCTGCACTGCACCCGGTCATCGATCGAGACCCACGGGCCGGGCCTCATTCCTTGAGGCCGTTCCCGGGGATCACTACCGAGGACCGCGAATGCGTGATGCGGTTGATCCTCCTGTTTAGTTTTTTCCTGAAGAAGGCGGCCCTTTCCGGTCCGGAAGGGGCCGCCCCTTAAAACTGACTAGCGACGCAGGCCGAGGCGCTCGATGAGCTTACGGTAGCGGGTGATGTCAGTGTTCTTGAGGTAGGTGAGCATGCGCTTGCGACGACCAACCATGGCCAGCAGACCGCGCTGGGTGTGGTAATCGTGCTTGTGCTCCTTCATGTGCTCAGTGAGATCCTTGATCCGCTGAGTCAGGACTGCAACCTGGACCTCCGGCGAACCGGTGTCGCCCTCGGACGTTGCGAAATCCTTGATGATGGACTGCTTTACAGCGGCTTCAAGTGCCACAATAACTCCTAGAGATGTGCCGTGAGGCCCGAATCAGTAATTCACTGCCGGGGGTGCCGTCCCGGAATCCCCCGCCGAAGCCGGGCATTCCGTACACAACAGGAGCCAGCCGCCACGGACTGCAGCCGGATCCAACGTTCAGTTTAGTGGCACGTCCGCGGTCTTGTCGAAACCGCCGGGCGCGGCCGCCGACTCTGCCGGCGCGCCAGCTGCCTGCGGCGGTTGCGGTTTTCCACTTTCCTGGGCTGCGAGCAGTTCGCGAATAGCGGCGACGCCCCGGTAAAGCTCCGCGAAGGATGTGCTGAGCGGCGACAGCCCGATCCTGATGCCCTGCGGGGCGCGGAAATCGGGAATCACGTCCTGGTCCCACAATGTGGCCGTCATTTCCCGGAAGGCCGGGTGGTCGATCGTCACGTGGCTGCCGCGCAGTTCCGCCGCCCGCGGGGTGGACAGCTGCACGCCGGCCGGCGCCAGCCAGGCGTCGTAAAGTTCGAGGGCATAAGCGGTCAGCACCCGTGACTTCTCCCGCAGTGACGCCATCCCCGCTTCCTCGATCAGGTCCAGGGTGCCGCGCATGGCGAGCATCCCGAAGATCGCCGGAGTGCCGCTAAGGAAGCCGCGGATGCCGGGGGCGGCCTCGTAGCCGGGACCCATTTCGAACGCGTCCTTGCGCCCCATCCAGCCCCAGATGGGCTGCTGCAGCCCGGCCAGGTGCCGTGCGTTGATGTAGGCGAACGCGGGCGAGCCCGGTCCCCCGTTCAGATATTTGTAGGTGCAGCCTGCCGCGAAGTCGACGTCGGCGTCGTCCAAAGCGATCTCCACAGACCCGGCGGAGTGGCACAGGTCCCACACCACCAGGGCGCCGGCGTCGTGGATTGCCGCGGTGATGCCCGGCAGGTCCGCGAGGAAGCCGGAGCGGTAGGCGATCTGGCTCAGGACCACGATGGCGGTGGCCGGGCCGGTGGCGTCGCGCACCTGCTCGACGGTGACGCCGGAGGCCGGATCGGCGTCGATCCAGCGCAGGGTCAGGCCTTCTTCACGGGCGATTCCCTCCACCAGGTAACGGTCGGTGGGGAAATTATCCGTGTCCAGGACGATCTCGGTCCGGGCCGGATCGGTGACGGCTGCCAGCGCGGCGCGGATGAGCTTGTACAGCACCACGGTGGTGGAATCGGCAATGATCGTCTGCCCCGGCGCCGCGCCGAGCACGGCGCGGCCGAGCTGGTCGCCGATCTTCTGGGGCAGTTCGAGCCATTCCTCGTCCCAGCCCCGGATCAGGCGGCCGCCCCAGCTGTCCTGGATGAAGCTGCTGATGTCGGTGACGGTCCGCTTGAGCGGACGGCCCAGGGAGTTGCCGTCAAGGTAGGACAGGGCCGTGTCCGTGCCGACAAAGTGGTCGCGGTAGCCGGCCAGCGGATCCGCGGCGTCGAGGTCGAGGGCGCGCTGCCACAGGCTGTCCGTCGCGTCGGTGTTGGCGGACATGCTCACTGGCCGATCTCCGTCCGCACGGCGAAGAGCTCAGGGAAGAAGGTCAGTTCGAGGGCCTTCTGCAGGAACGCGGCGCCGCTGGATCCGCCGGTGCCGGCCTTCATGCCGATGGTCCGCTGGACGGTGCGCAGGTGGCGGAAACGCCACAGCTGGAAGTTGTCCTCAAGGTCCACAAGTTCCTCGCAGGCCTCGTATGCGCCCCAGTTGTCGGCGGCGTTCTCGTAGATGTACTTGAACACCGGGACCAGTTCGGGGCAGAACTCGTGGGCCTTGGTGACGTCGCGCTCCAGCAGGGAGGCCGGGACGTCGAAGCCCTGGCGCTTGAGATAGGCGAGGAAATCGTCGTAGATGCTGGGGGCTTCGAGCAGTTCGCGCAGCATCTCGTGGGCCTCGGGGTCCGATTCGAACACCGGAAGCATCTTGGCGTTCTTGTTGCCGAGAAGGAACTCCACCGCACGGTACTGGCTGGACTGGAATCCGGACGAGTTGCCGAGGAAGCCGCGGAACTGGGAGTACTCGGTGGGCGTCAGGGTGGCCAGCACGGACCATTGCTCGGTGAGCGTCTTCTGAATGTGCTTGACGCGGGCGATCGCCTTCAGGGCGGACCCGAGGTCGTCCGACCGCAGCCACGCGGCGGCGCTGCGAAGCTCGTGCAATACCAGCTTCAGCCACAGCTCCGTGGTCTGGTGCTGGATGATGAACAGCATCTCGTCGTGGTGTTCCGGGGTGCTGACCGGCTGCTGGGCGCTGAGCAGGGTGGGCAACTGCAGGTAGGACGCGTAGCTCATCCGCGCACTGAAATCCCGGACAATGTCCTGGTCCAGTTCCCTCGTGTTTTTCTCGATGGTCACGTGTCTTGCCTTCCTTGCCAAGTGGCTGTGAATCAGCGCGGCTCCAGTGAACCAGAACATTGTCAGCGCGGGGCCGACGCCGATCCGGCCCGGTTCTTAGCGGGCGAACAGGAGGTCGTGGGCCTGGACGACGTCCAGGCGCATCTGCTCCACCAAAGCTTCAGCCCCACGGTACGCCACCATGCCGCGGAGCCTGGCGACAAATTCCACCACAACTGTCTGGTCGTACAGATCGAAGTCGTCGGGAGACTCTTCCGGGCGGTCGATCACGTGGGCCTCGACCTGACGGCTCACGCCGTCGAACGTCGGGTTCGAGCCCACGGAGATGGCGGCGGGCCAGCGCGTGCCTGCCTGGTCCACGAGCCAGCCGGCGTAGATGCCGTCCGCGGGGATGTACCCGGTGGCCGTCGAGGAGAGGTTCGCGGTGGGGAACCCGAGGTCGCGGCCGCGTGCGGCCCCGTGCACCACCTCGCCGCGCATCCGGTGCGGCCTGCCGAGGACGGCAGCTGCGGTGGCGACGTCGCCCGCGCGCAGGGCCTCGCGCACCCACGTGGACGAACAGCGGCGGTCCGTGCCGTCGTCGTCGTGGATGGGAAAGCCCTCTGAGCCGAATTCGCTGATGACCTGCACCTCGAACCCGAGCTTCTTGCCCAGCTCCTGCATGGTGGCGAGGTCGCCGGAATTGCCGCGGCCAAACCGGGCGTCGTGGCCGATCACCACGTGGCTGGCCTTGAGGCTGTCGACCAGCACTGTCGCGACGAATTCCTCGGGGGTGAGGCTGGCGAGCTCCATCGAGTACTTCATCACCAGCACGGCGTCGAGGCCGAGCTCTCCGAGGGCCACGAGCTTGTCCTCCAGCCCCATGATCAGTTCGGGAGCCGATTCCGGACGGTGTACCTGCGCGGGGTGCGGGTCGAAGGTGATGGCGACGGCGCGTGCGTGCTTCAACCGGGCGGTACGGATGAGCTGCGACAGCACCTGCTGGTGGCCGCGGTGCACGCCGTCGAAATTGCCGAACGTGACAACCGAAGGACCAAAGTCCGCCGGGACCTCGGACAGATCGTTCCAGATGTGGACCATCAACCTCGCCTTTTGCTGCCTGCCATGAACTGCTCCGGAGCGACCGTGCCGGCTCCGGAACTCTCTTAGATTACCCGCAATCCGGGCAACTCCCGGACGGTCCGCCGGGCTCCGGGGGCATCCCCGTAAAGGCCACGCCGGAGGGACCACGGTTAATCGGCGGCAGGGCGAAGGTGTGAGGCGGGCGCGCACTATCGCCCGAGCAAAAGCCGCCGCTCGCTGTCGCGCACCGTCTGTTTCCGCCAATTCCGCCAATGCAGCAGCACTGCGACGAGGATGAGGGGGACGTGGAGCCCGGGCAGGATATTCGCTAACCACCGCGGCAGGTAGATGTCCGTTACGGAGCCCGAGCCGTCGCCAAGATTTTTCGCGACGACAGTCAACGGGCATTGGAAGCCGGTGCCCGCAAAAATCAGCGATTCGCTGGCGACCACGACGGCGGCAGCCCTCGTCTTCCGGTCATTGCGGCCCGTGATGCCGGCGTACAGGACGTAGGCCATGCAGGCCTCGATCACGAGCCAGGCAAGGGTGTGGAGCGTCTTCACTACCCGCAGCATCAGACTGCGCTGGTCCATGCCTCCACCCTAGGCCCGCCGTGGCGCGCAGGCTTGGGACTTTCGGCCCGGTGCAGGGAGCCCGGCGACGGAGGGCGCGGTTTCGGGGGTCCCACCGAGTCAGTCGAGGCGAGCGTCAGTCCAGGCGCGGGGGTCACTCCAGGCGGAAGTAGGTGTTCCGGCGGGGTGTCCGGGCGGGGTCGAGGTGGGGTGGCGGGATGAACCAGGGGATGCCGGTGCGCATCTGGATGCTCCAGTGTTCCTTGTGCATCACGTGGTGGTGATGGGAGCAGAGCAGGGTGCCGTTGCCGGTTCCGGTGGTTCCGCCGCGGGACCAGTAGGTGATGTGGTGGGCCTCGCACCAGGAGGCCGGGATGGTGCATTGCGGGAAGGCGCAGCCCCGGTCCCGGGCCGTGATGGCCTTGCGGATGTGGGGCGGGAAGATGCGGGAGGCGCGGCCGATGTCCAGGACCTGGCCCTCGCCGCCGAGGACGACCGGGATGATGTCGGCGTCGCAGGCGAGCTTGCGGATGGTGCCTGCGGTGACGGGGCCGGTGAACAGCAGCGTCCCGGTGCCGTGCCTGGTTCCGGTGCCGTGCTGTGCGGTGTTGGCAGGGGCGCCTGCTTCGGCGGGAGTCGTCCCGAGCCGGGTGAGCAGGTCGCGGTAGTCGATGGTGGCCATGACCTGGGGCCGGAGCCCGCCCGCGGCGGGTAGCCCTCCGGTGGCGAGGGCTGCTTTGCAGGCACCGACCAGGCCGTCGAGCAGCTTCTGCGGCCGGGAGCGGAGGTCCAGAACCGGCAGCGACGGGTCCTCTTCCACCGTGGCGGGCTCCGCAGCCGGGCCGGGCGCACCCGCCGCCGCGGACCCGTCACCCGCCGTGTGGCCGGTGGTGGTGCCTTGGCCGGTGTCTGGGTCGGTGCGGGGGTTGGTGGCGGTGTTCATCACGGTGATCAGGTGTTCGAACTGGTCCGTGGTGGCGAAGATTTCCAGGTGTTGCAGGCCGTGCCGGGGTTTGCGGAGGAAGGCGCCCTGGAGCTGGCGGAGCAGTTCCTCGGAGGGTTCGGCGCCGTCCTGGTCCAGTGCCTCGGCCCAGCTGCGGCTGATCCGGGCCAGGAAGTCGGCGTCGTTCTCGGCCGCGGTGCGGGTCAGGGCGTGCTCCATCGCCGCGACGGCCTCCGGGAGGCAGCTGTGCCGGACCCGGTCCAGGGCGAGCGTGACGAGGGTCGCGGCGCGGGAGGCGACCTCGCCGGCCGCGACGGCGGCTCCGAGCTCCGGGTGCACGGGCGGGATGGGCCGGCCGACGAGTCCCTGCCGGGGCAGCAGCGTGTCGGCCAGGCAGAGCCGGCGCTTGGCCTCGGCGGCGCTGATCCGCAGCCGCGCCCGCAAAAAATCTGTGGCGTTCCGGTAGCCGTCATCCGCCGCAGCAGACATCCCAATTTGCCCGGAAAAGTCACCGCGGGGGCCAGTTCCGGCCCCGGCATGCGTCCCGCCGACAGGTGCGCCGTGAGCCCCGGCGTCGGAAACGGCATCAGCTCCCCCGCCGGCCCCTGCATCCGTCCCGCCGTCGGATTCCTGTTTCCAGCCCGTGAGCCAGCCCGCCTGGGCCGCTTCCTCACCCCAGCCGTGTGCGGCCGGCGCGGCGAACGCGGCTTGTTTGCGCGTCCGCTCTACCGCCGCCGCGGCAACGAGCTGGAAGTATTCGACCGTGCGGGACAGGTCCTCTACGTGGCCGGCAAAGTCCGCGGCCTCCCGCAAGCCAAACCAGGGGGAATCGACATCCGCAGCCGGGCTCGAAGCCCGCAGCGCCGCCAGCGCCGAGTCCACCGCCGCACCCGCGGCGCCCAGAGCGCCGCCGGCTGCGTCAGCCGCGCCGGGAACGGCGGCCAGGCGGGGATGCCGGGAGGACACAGCCGGGCCGGGCCACGGGGCCCGGTCCGGGATGAACTCTCCAATGGCTTCCATAACTAAACTCTGCCAGAGGGGTACGACAGACATAGCGGAAGCCATTCCTGCTGGCGCGTGACTCATATTGGGTGACTCCCGGCAGCGCACTTCAGAGCACCTGGAGCCCATAGGGCACGTCCGAGCACGTAACACTGCGTACGACCCCCGCCCTCCTACGGACCGGTGCGTGGCAAGCTGTAGGGATGGACAGCACAGCCGCTCCCCAAGTCGGGGAATCACCGTTCGCACCACTGCTGCCGGGCGATCCGCGCCGCCCGTTGGGCCCACGCGATCCTGGCGATGCCTGGGTCGATGGCGACCGGGGGCGGTTCTGGGGTCGGTTCGGTTCCGCCGGGCTTCTGGTCCACGACCCCGCCAAGGGGGTCCTGCTCCAGCACCGCGCCTTGTGGAGCCATCAGGGCGGCACTTGGGGGCTCCCCGGCGGCGCCCTGCACCAAGGGGAAGAAGCCATCCACGGCGCGTTGCGGGAAGCACACGAGGAAGCGGCCGTGCCTCCGGGGAATCTCCAGGTCCTGTTTACGTCGGTGTTCGACGTCGGCTACTGGTCTTACACCACCGTGGTGGCCGTTGCCCTGCAGCCGTTCGAGGCCGCGATCAGTGATGCGGAAAGTATCGAACTGCAGTGGGTGGGGATTGACGGCGTCGGCGGCAAGGAACTGCACCCGGGCTTCGCCGCGGCCTGGCCGGGGCTGCGCAGCAGGCTCACTGGGGCCCGGCGCATCGCCGGCCGCTTGTAATCAGCCGGAGTCAGTGGTCCCGGGGCGCGGGCCGTCGGCGGTACAGCCAGATGAGTCCCAGGATCGGCAGCAGGAGCGGGATGAATCCGTAGCCGCGGCCAAACAGGGACCATACTGTCTCGTGCGGGAAGTTCACCGAGTCGAACACGCTGAGTGCTCCCACCACCAGGACGCCCACAAGCTCCACCAGGACTGCCGCCACCGAGACCTTGAACGCGGTGCGCCCCGGCTTCGCCAGAGACACGGTGGCCACGACGTAGACGGCGGCGGCGAACGCGGACAGCAGGTACGCCAGCGGCGCCTCGGAAAACTTGGTGAGAATCTGGTAGCCGGCCCGGGCCGTCGCCGAAATCGCGAAGATGGCATAGACAGCAATCAGCAGCCGTCCCGGCCCGGTGTTGCGGGTATCGGTCGTCGCCGGCGCAGTGTCGGCGGATCCAGCGTCCGCCGGCCCAGTGGTCCGGGACGCCGGCGCCGCCGGCTTTCCGGTGCCGTCGTGCGGGGAGTTTGCGCTCACGTTTTCTGCCTCTTCCATCTCAATACCAGATCTGGTTCATGCGCGCCGCCATCACCAGGGCGGTGACGCCGACGGCGGCCAGGACAAAGTTGCTCCAGCGGGTCCGCTCCAGGATGGACCAGTACACGGCCCCAATCGGGAGGATCAGCGCCGTCGCCAGATAGCCCCAGAACTCCCAAGCCTCCCCCGCGATCCGCTCGCCGCTGGCCACCCGGACAATCGAACCCCCCAGATAGACCAGAAGGGCAAGTTCGACGGCGGCCACCGACAGTATCGTCGTGTCGTTGGGCGCCTTCTTCAGGAGGCCCGCGACGACGCAGATGATGCTGGAGAGCAGGCCAACCACCAGAATGATGTAGAAATACGCGTCCACTACTGGCCGGCCAGCTTTTCTGTGGGCTGCTTATCTGTTGCCTGCTTATCTGTGGCCGGCTTGCCGTTGCCGGGCTTTTCATTGCCGGGCTTTTCATTGCCGGGCTTTTCGTTATCCGGCGCGAAGACGAGCACTGGTTTGGCGTAGCTTCCCGCATCGGCCAGGAGGGCCACGAGCGAACCGTCCGGCGCGAACGCCGCTGCCGGTTTGTCCGCGGTCGCTGCCTCCGGCGTGCCTGCCGCTGCTCCGGCTCCGATCCTGCGGCCGAAGGAAATCTCGGTGGTTTCCGCCTCGCTGAGTTCACGGTTCGGCATCAGCGCCCGGGCCGCGTCCGAGATTTCCAGGACGTCCAGCGTCTCGGCCAATTGTTCGAGGGTGTGCGCCTGATCAAGGGTGTATGGACCCACTTGAGTCCTCCGCAGTGCAGTCAGGTGGCCGCCGACGCCGAGAGCATCGCCGAGGTCGCGGGCCAGGGCACGGATGTAGGTACCGGAGGAGCACTCCACGGTGACGTCCACGTCGAGGGACTCGCCGTCGTGGACGGGACGGGTCTCGTGGATCTCAAAGCGGTGGATGGTCACCGGCCGGGCCGCGAGCTTGACCTCTTCACCGGACCGGACCCGGGCGTAGGCGCGTTCGCCGTTGACCTTGATGGCACTGACGCTGCTGGGAACCTGCTCGATTTCCCCGGTCAGTGCCGCGACGCCGGCGCGGACGGCGTCTACGGTGACCCCGGCGGCGCTGCGGGTGGCGGTGATCTCGCCTTCGGCGTCGTCCGTGACGGTGGATTCACCGAGCCTGATGGTGGCGGTGTAGGTCTTGGACGTGCCCACGATGTAGGTCAGCAGCCGGGTGGCCTTGTTGATGCCCACCACCAGAACGCCGGTGGCCATCGGATCCAGTGTCCCGGCGTGGCCGACCTTTCGGGTACCGGCAATCCGCCGCATCCGTCCAACCACATCGTGGCTGGTCCAACCTTGCGGCTTGTCTACTATCACCAGTCCAGAAAGCACGCCTCCCAGTATATGCGGGCCAGCCCCGCCCCGACGCCCACCGTCCCGCCGCCACCGCGGACGCCGGGCGTTAGGATGGCAGACATGCCCGAGCTTGCCGCACATGTCCGCGACGTCCCGATTAACCAGATCCGCGAGATCACCGAAGCCGCCTGGGGAACGCCCGGTGCGATCGTGCTGAGTATCGGGGAGCCGGGCTTCGCAGTCCCCCGCCATGTCCTCGAGGCCGGCATGGCGTGCCTGGACCGGGACGAGACCAACTACACACCTAACGCCGGGATCCCCGCGCTGCGGGAGGCCTTCGCCGCCCGCTTCCGTGAACACAATGCGACGCCGGTCGGCGCGGAGCGCGTGTACGTGGTCGACGGCGCCCAGCAGGGCCTGCATTTCGCCATGAGCCTGTTGCTCTCCCCCGGGGATGAGATCCTCATCCCCAATCCCGGCTACCCCACCTTCGCGATGACGAGCAGCCTGCTGCACGCCGTTCCGGTCCGCTACCCGCTGTACCCGGAGCACGATTTCCAGCCACGGATCGAGGACATCGAGGCGCTCATCACGCCCCGAACCAAGGTGCTGATCCTGAATTCCCCGTCCAACCCGCTCGGCGCTGTCCTGGGCGAGGACCTGACCCGCCGGCTCGTGGAGCTGGCGAGGCGGCACGATCTGTGGGTCATCTCCGACGAATGCTACGAGGCGTTCACCTACGATGTCCCGCACGTCAGCCCGGCCCGCTTCGACAGCGACGTCCCGGGCGAAGCACGCGTTTTCACCTCGCTCACGCTCTCCAAAACCTACGGGCTGACGGGACTGCGGATCGGTGCGCTGATCTGCCCGCCGGGGCTGGAACAGAAGATGAACAACGTGATGGAGTCGATCGTGTCGTGCGTGGCCTCGCCGTCGCAGTACGCCGCGCTGGCAGCGCTGACCGGTCCGCAGGACTACGTCAGCCACGCCCATGCCCACTACCGGGCCAACCGCGACGCGGCCTCGGCGGTGCTGCGCGCCCACGGCATCCCCTACCTCGCGGCCCAAGGCGCGTTCTATTTGTGGGCGGACGTCTCGCATGCCAGTGGCGGGGATGTCCGGTCATGGACGCGCCGCTTCCTGGCGGACTCCGGGGTGGCCTTCGCCCCCGGCACGGCGTTCGGCTCGATCGGCGAAGGCTGGATCCGGATCGCGCTCTGCGGCAGCCAGGCCGATTTGGTGGAGGGCCTCGGGCGCATCCCTGCACGCGAGCCGGCTGCGGGCACCGACAGGTCCACCGGCCCTATCGCCGGGCCGGCCGGCGCCCTAGCCTGAGCTCACGGCGCTTCCAGGCTGGCCCACTGTCCTGGCGTCGGACCTGGCCCGACAGGGCGCCGTGGATTTCCAGCCGAGGGAGTACATCGTGTGGTGGCAAGACCTGCTGTGGGGTTTCTGGAATGGGCTGACGGCATGGATCGTCCTGATCGCCCATGTATTCGGGTTCTGGAGTGAATTCCCGTTCTATAACTCCGCCCGCGCGGGGAACTGGTACGACTTCGGCTACCTCCTGGGCATGGGATCTCCCGTGCTGGGCGGCGGGCTGGGAGCCCGAGGACGCTCAAGACGCCGCTAGGCGGACAGTGCGGCGTCGAGCCAGCTGCGAAGGGCGGCCGACGGCGGCGCACCGGCCTGGCGCGCTGCCACCGCGCCGTTCTTGATGACGAGCAGCGTCGGGATGGCCTGGATATCGAATCTCCGGGACAATCCCGGGGAGATGTCGACGTCGACCTTCACCAGCTTGAACTTTCCAGCCCGCTCCACGGCCAGCTTGTCCAGCACCGGGCTGACCATTCGGCACGGCCCACACCACGCCGCCCAGAAATCGACGAGAACCGGAACGGTGGATTGCTCCGCGACAACCGGGAAATCGGCGTCGGACGCCGCCACGATCCAGGCAAGGTCCCGGCCGCAGTTGCCGCAGCGCGGGTGCCCGGCAGCGGCCGCGGGAATCCGGTTGGTCTTCCCGCAGTGCGGGCATTTGGTCAGGCTGGACTCCACGGCACTCCGCCACCTTTGCGCATAACTGCGGTCCTTGATGCTTCTATATTCGTCAACCGTGGCCCGGCCGTCCACCTCCACGCCGCTCCCGGACAGACTCGAGGCGGTTTTCACCCGGATCCCGGGTCACCGGCAACGGCAGCTGGATCTTTCCGAACGGATACGACAGCAGGGGCCGGATCCGTTACCGGTTCCGGCCCCTGCTGTTGAAGGCATTCCTACTTGTTGCGGTCCTCATCGATTGCGTCGTTGTCAATGAGGTCCAGGTCCTCTTCGTCAAAGTCGTCCTCGTCGAGCTCCACGTCCTGCGGAGTGTCACTCTTGTAAGGATCGGCGTCGCCGGCGTGCTTGGCACTTTCGGCAAGCGCGGCCACCTCGGCGTCGCGCTTCTTCGCCGCCCGGAGCAGCTCCTCAAGGTTCGAGGCGTTGACGGGGATCTGGTCAGCCACGAACTCGAGCGTCGGAGTCAGCCGCACGGTGATGTTCCGCCCGACTTCCTGCCGCAGCACGCCCTTGGCCTTCTCCAGCCCCTTGGCGGCATCGGCCTGGGCCACTTCGTCACCGAACACGGTGTAGTAAACAGTTGCGTGCTGCAGGTCGTTGGTCACCCGCGAGTCGGTCACGGTGACGCCTTCCAGGCGGGGATCCTTCACCCTCCGGCCCAGCGCCTCAGCAACGACAACCTTAATCCGCTGCGCCAACTTGGCAGCCCGTGCGGGATCAGCCATTTCCACTCCTAAAAATTTGGATGTACGACGGCGCTGTAACGGCTGCCGTACACCAGTTGGGTTTTCATGCCACGCGCCTAAGGCGAGTCTACGACGGACTCCCGTTGGTTTCTTCCGGCGGCCCTTTGGAGCCGTGGAGGGGGCCCGGGAGTGGCATCGGGCCTGCCGGAGCTGGATGGCCGACGTCGTAAGACGTCGGCCACCCAGCGTAGGGGCGGGGCCCCCTCTACGGCGGAAAAGTGCAGGGCCGCCGGAAAATCCAACGGCCCCGCACCTGTACTGCTAAACCAACTTAGACGCGCGGCTTCTCGCGCATCTCGAAGGTCTCGATGATGTCACCTTCGGTGATGTCGTTGAACGAGCCAAGACCGATACCACACTCGAAGTCCGTGCGGACCTCGGTTGCGTCGTCCTTGAAGCGCTTGAGCGTCTCAACGGTGAGGTTGTCACCGATGATCTTGCCGTCGCGGCTGATGCGGGCCTTGGCGTTGCGCCGGATAACACCGGAGCGGACGATCGAGCCTGCAATGTTGCCGAACTTGGAGGAACGGAACACTTCGCGGACCTCGGCGGTGCCAAGCTGGACCTCTTCGTACTCCGGCTTGAGCATGCCCTTGAGGGCTGCCTCGATGTCATCGATTGCTGCGTAGATGACGGAGTAGAAGCGCATGTCCACGCCTTCGCGGTCTGCCAGTTCGGCAACACGCTCGGCGGGCTTGACGTTGAAGCCGATGATGACGGCGCTGTCGACCGTTGCCAGGTTGACGTCGTTCTGCGTGATCGCACCGACACCGCGGTGGATGACGCGGAGCTGGACACCCTCGCCGACGTCGATCTTGAGCAGCGCGTCTTCGAGGGCTTCCACGGCACCGGACACGTCACCCTTGAGGATGAGGTTGAGGGTGTCGATCTTGCCATCGGCGACGGCCTGGTCGAAGTCTTCCAGGCTGATGCGCTTGCGGCGCTTGGCCAGGGCGGCGTTGCGGTCGGCCGCTTCACGCTTCTCGGCGATCTGGCGGGCGGTACGCTCGTCAGCGGTCACGAAGAAGGTGTCACCGGCGCGCGGGACGTTGGACAGACCCAGCACCTGCACGGGGCGGGACGGGCCAGCCTCGGTCAGGGCGCTGCCGTCGTCGTCGAACATCGCACGGACGCGGCCGTGGGCCGTGCCTGCCACGATGGTGTCGCCGACGTGCAGGGTACCGGACTGAACCAGGACGGTGGCCACGGAACCGCGGCCCTTGTCCAGGTTGGCTTCAATCGCGATACCGCGGGCGTCCTTGTTCGGGTTGGCGCGCATGTCCAGGGCAGCGTCTGCGGTGAGCAGAACGGCGCCGAGGAGCTCGTCGATGTTCAGGTTCTGGCGGGCGGAGACCTCCACGAACATGGTGTCGCCACCGTATTCTTCCGGAACCAGGCCGTACTCGGTCAGCTGGCCGCGGACCTTGTCCGGGTTGGCGCCTTCCTTGTCGATCTTGTTCACGGCCACGACGATCGGCACGTTGGCCGCCTGGGCGTGGTTGAGGGCTTCAACGGTCTGCGGCATGACGCCGTCGTCCGCTGCGACCACCAGGATGGCGATGTCAGTGACCTTCGCACCACGGGCACGCATGGCGGTGAACGCCTCGTGGCCCGGAGTATCGATGAAGGTGATCTTGCGATCGATGCCTTCGTGGGCGTGGGTGACCTGGTAGGCACCGATGTGCTGCGTGATACCGCCGTGCTCGCCCGCCATAACGTCGGACTTGCGGATGGCATCGAGCAGTCGGGTCTTACCGTGGTCAACGTGACCCATGACGGTGACAACCGGAGGACGTGCCTCGAGGTCTTCATCGCCTTCGGCTTCCAGTTCGGCGTCGAAGTCGATGTCGAAGGTGGAGAGCAGCTCGCGCTCCTCGTCCTCCGGGGACACAACCTGGAGCTTGTAGCCAAGCTCCTCGCCGAGCAGGGCGAAGGTCTCTTCATCCAGCGACTGCGTGGCCGTGGCCATTTCGCCGAGGTGGAAGAGGACCGTCACCAGTGCTGCCGGGTTTGCCTCGATCTTGTCGGCAAAGTCCGTGATGGACGAGCCACGGCGAAGCCGGACTACGGTGTTGCCGTCGCCGCGGGGTACGCTCACGCCACCCAGCGACGGAGCACTCATCTGCTCCAGTTCCTGACGCTTGGCACGCTTCGACTTGCGCTGCTTGCCACGGCCTGCGCCGCCCTTACCGAAGGCGCCCTGGGTGCCGCCGCGACCGCGACCGCCCTTACCAAAGCCACCACCGGCCGGAGCGCCGCCACCGGCACCGGGAGCACCGGTACCCGGAGCGCCACCCGGACGGCCCGGACCACGGCCTCCGCCGCCGGGACGGCCGGCACCAGCGGGTGCGGGACGTTCGGTGCGGTTAGGCATCATGCCGGGAGTCGGGCGGTTGCCGCCGGCTCCTGCCGGACGACCGGCGCCGGGAGCGCCGGCCGGACGCGGGGCGCCGGGGCGCGGGCCGCCTGCGCCTGCTGCCGGACGGGGACCACCCGGACGGGGGCCGCCAGCGCCTGCTGCGGGGCGCGGACCACCGGGGCGTTCACCCTCGGTGCGGCTTCCGCCCGGACGGGGCATTCCCTGGGAAGGAGCGAACGGGTTGTTGCCCGGACGCGAGGGACGTTCGTTGTCGCCGCCGCGGCCGCGGGGCATGCCCTGGGACGTGGCGAACGGGTTGTTGCCGGGACGGGGACCGCCCGGACGCGGTGCAGAACCACCCTGGCGTGCCGGAGCAGCCGGGGTTTCGGCCTTAGGGGCCGGACGCGCGCCGGGCTTGACGCCCGTCGACGGAGCGGCCGGGGCCTGGGCAGCGGGGGCTGCCGGGGCCTGGGCGGCGGGGGCTGCCGGAGCGGCGGGCGCGGCGGCAGGTGCCGCAGCGGCCGGAGCCGGAGCTTCAGCCTTGGGTGCTGCAGCCGCCGGCGCTGCGGGCGCAGCGGGGCCGGGTGCAGGCGCCGGACGGGTCGCTGCCGGGCTGGCAGATGCCTGGGGGGCGGACGCCGGAGCTTCGGACTTCGAAGCTGCGGGGGCGTCGGGGTAAGCGTTGCGCAGTTTCCGCACAACGGGAGCCTCGATTGTTGACGAGGCGGAGCGAACGAATTCGCCCAGTTCCTGCAGTTTGGTTACTGCATCTTTGGAAGTAATACCGAGCTCTTTAGCAAGCTCATGTACGCGGACCTTGGCCACATTTCTCCTGTCTCGGTCCGCACCGAGCCAGGCACGAACCGTCTACTTCTTACTGCGGGCCTCCGCCGCGAATGCAGCTGAAAGGCCCATTGCAGAGCGCAACAAAGTTGTCATCGTTGCGCACTCATCGCTGGGAACTCATCGGGTTTCCATCAGTTTTCTGACCCGCTTTCAGGTTGGACGGTTGTTGCTGCGGCCACCGGGGTGCCCACGGCTTCCGTGCCGGCAGTGATCCGGCGTTCAACATCGGCCGTACCGGCTGCGCCGTTGAGGGCGCGGCCGAACGCTCGACGTTTGACCGCCAGTGCCAGGCACTTTTCGCTGGGGTGCAGCCATGCTCCCCGGCCAGCCATCCGGCGTCGTTCATCCACCACGACGGCGGACGAACCACCGGCGCCGGCGACGAGCCGGAGTAACTCCGACCGCGACCCTTTTTGTCGGCATCCGATACAGGTGCGCTGCGGCTGATTCCCGAGGTGTTGCACATGTGCCACGTTCGAGTATCTTCCTGCCAGTACAACTGCTTGGTGAATCACCGCGTCCCGGGAATCCGGGAAAAACCCAGACGCGCCAAAGACACACGGATACCGGCCGTTAGGCGCGGTCATGTCTATTCTAGCCCCTCCGGCGCCCGGGTCCCGAACCCAGGCATGCCGGTCAGCTTGGAAATCACGGCTAACCCGTGAGAGCGCACACAGGCCGCGGGCCGCGATGGCGGCCCGCAGCCCGTGTTCGTGCGCGTGTTCGTGCGCTTGCGCGCTTGCGCTATTTGCCGGTGTTGACGGCGGCGTCGGAGACGATGTCGATTCGCCATCCCGTGAGCTTGGCGGCGAGACGGGCGTTCTGGCCCTCTTTGCCGATGGCGAGGGAGAGCTGGTAGTCGGGAACGACCACCCGGGCCGAACGCGTCGCCTCGTCGGTGATTGTGACCGAATTCACGCGCGACGGCGAGAGGGCGCTGGCGATGAAGGTCGCAGGATCGTCGTTGTAGTCAACGATGTCGATCTTCTCGTCGTTCAGTTCAGTCATGACCGCCCGGACACGCGAACCCATTTCACCGATGCAGGCGCCCTTGGCGTTCACGCCGGGGGTGTTTGCCTTCACGGCGATCTTGGTGCGGTGGCCGGCTTCGCGGGCAAGCGCCACGATCTCGACCGAACGGTCCGCGATCTCGGGAACTTCGAGTTCGAAGAGCTTCCGGACGAGCCCGGGGTGGGAGCGCGACAGCGTGATGGACGGGCCCTTGGTGCCGCGGTGGACGTCGATCACGAAAGCGCGCAGCCGGTTGCCGTGGATGTACTTCTCGCCGGGAACCTGCTCGGGCGGCGGCAGCAGTGCCTCCACCGTGCCCAGGTTCACCTGGATCATGTGCGGGTTGTTGCCCTGCTGGATGGTGCCGGCGACAAGCTCACCTTCACGGCCCTTGAACTGGCCCAGCACGTTGTCGTCCTCAGCGTCCCGGAGGCGCTGCAGGATGATCTGCCGTGCGGTGCTCGCCGCGATGCGTCCGAAGCCCGCGGGTGTGTCCTCGAACTCGCCGATCGGGGCGCCGTCGTCGTCGATCTCGGTGGCCCAGATGGTCACGTGGCCGCTCTTGCGGTCGAGCTCGGCCCGGGCCTTTTCGAAGGCGCCGGGGGTCTTGTGATAGGCCACGAGCAGTGCCTGCTCGATTGTTGGAATCAGGAGATCCAGCGGGATTTCACGCTCACGCTCCAGGAGTCTCAGTGCGCTCATGTCAATATCCATCAGGCCTCCTCAGAAGGTCCATTGTTTGCTTTTTCCAAGCCGGCCTCTTCGAGGTGGCTGAACTCTATCTCGACTTTTCCGCTGCGGATCCTGTCGAAAGGAAGCTTGACGGGTTCACCCTGTTTGGGCTTCATGCCCTTCTTGACGGCAATTTCCGGAACGAGGGTGACTCCCCCGTCGTCCACGGACTGGACCCTGCCGGTGACGTTGTCGCCTTGGATCACGTTCACGTTGACCATCCGCCCGCGGGCGCGGTGCCAGTGCCGCTCCTCGGTCAGTGGACGGCCGACGCCGGGTGAAGAGACTTCGAGCTCATAGGGGCGCGCGTCCATGCTGGGGTCGTTGTCCAGGGTGTCCGAGAGGGTCTTGGAGATCTCGGCGATGACGTCGAGCCCGACGCCCCCGGTCTCCTCCTGCGGCAGGTCCACCACTACGTGGACCACCCGGTTGGCACCGGCGACATGGATGGATACGTCCTCCAGGTACAGCCGGTTCGCCAGCACTGCGGGTTCCAGGAGTGCGTGAAGGCGCTCGGCCTCGACATTTTGAACGGTTGCGGCTTCAGCCTTTCCCGTCCCGGTCCGGTCTGTTGAAGTCGTGGCTTCTGCGTTGGTCATGATGCCGGCCGCCTCCCGCTAGATGATGTTGTGTGTACTAGCCTAGCGATTTTCCGGGCGGCGTGGTGCACGCAGTTCCGGGCCGGCATGACAACATGGTCTGTTGTGAAAGACGACACCAGGGAAAAGCGATGGCAGGATCACTTTCCCCGGTCGCTCCCCCGCTATGTGCTTTTGGTGTGCCTCGCCCTGGTGGTGGTGAGCCTGGGCGTGGTCCTGACGCCGGCCAGGCCGCCGGAGCCTGCGGGGCCGCCCTTTTCTGAGCAGGCGCGCGCCGCCGCACTGGCCGAAACCCGGCAACTGCTGGACGCCGGCAGCCAGCTTGGCACCGCGGCCCGGGCCGGTTCAAAAGACAGCCCGGCCGAGGGCGCGGATGGCCGTCCGGCCGCTGCCGGGAATCCCGCCATCGAGCGGACTGTGACCTTGCTTACACTCCAGGCGCAAGCGCTGCTGGCGCCCGGAGAAAGTCCTGCGGACCCGGCCGGCGCGGCTGCCGCCTCCGGCCGGGCAACGCCCCCGGCAGCGTCCTCCGCCGCATCGACTCAGTCCGCTTCCGGAGCGCCCGGCTCCGGGGCGTCCGCCGCACCTCTTCCGGCGACCGCAGCCGGGCTGGTGGCGGCCTTGGCAGACAGCGGCCGCCAGCGCCTCGCGGACGCTGCCAGGGCCGACGGCGGCATGGCACGGCTGTTGGCCGCCGTCGGCACCGCTCAGCTGCTGCAGGCGTCCGCCCTCGCCGCCGGCACCGGAACGGCGGCGCCGGCAGCCGACGTAACCTCGCCGCAGGTGTCCGGCACCTGCCCGTCGCCGTCCGCGACGGCGCCCTCCACAGAGGGTCCGGCCGCAGCAGAACCGTCCACAGCAGCGCAGCCCGAAGGAGAGCCATCCGCGGCCGCGTCCAGCCTAGGCGGCGCCCTGGCGTCGGCTGCGCGGACCGAGGCGCAGACCATCTACGGCTACCAGGTGGCGCTGACCCGGCTCGGTGGCGACGCGGCGAAATCCGCGGCCGAGGAACTGGCCCATCATGACGCACTCCTTGGCGCCGTGGAATCCCTGAGCCGGCTGCACTGTTCCGCGGCGCCACCACGCGAGGCGGGCTACGCGCTGGAGCCGTCCTTCCTGACCTCCCCCGCCGCCGGCCTCGGCGACCTGGAAGCCGCCGCCCTGCCGGTCTATGGCGACCTCGTGGCGCTGAGTGAGGGCGGGACCCGGCAGTGGGCCATCGCTGCCCTGTTCGGGTCTGCGAAGCGGGCGGTGCAGTGGGGTGCGGATTCCGGCGCCCTGCCGGGCCTGGACAGGGCCTCGATGCCGACGCGGCCGGCGGGCGAAACGCCGTCGCAGCCCGCGGGCTGAACGCCGGAGCAAGCCTCGGCTTATTTTGGTAAGCCTTGGAATACTGGCATGCCCCGGCGCCGGGTGATTTGCTGTAGGCATGGAAACGACCGGCGCCGCAACCCAGCACGAGAACGAGCCGCACCACAATGACATCGCACACCGCCTCAATTGGCTCCGCGCGGGCGTTCTGGGGGCCAATGACGGCATCGTCTCGGTCGCAGCGATCGTCGTCGGCGTCGCCGGCGCCACCACCGACACCGGAGCAATCCTGCTCGCGGGCGCCGCGGGCGTGGTGGGCGGCGCTATCTCGATGGCGCTCGGGGAATATGTCTCCGTCAGCAGCCAGAAGGACAGCCAGCACGCCTTGATCGAAAAGGAGCGCCGGGAACTGGAGGAACAGCCGGAGGAAGAGCTCGAGGAGCTCGCGGCGATCTACCAGGGCAAGGGCCTCAGCCCCGCGACCGCACGGACGGTGGCCAAGGAACTGACGGCGCACGACGCGCTCGGCGCGCACCTCTCAGCCGAACTCCATATTGACGAGACCGACATCGTGAGCCCCTGGCACGCGGCGTTCGCTTCTGCCATCGCGTTCCTCGCCGGTGCAATCCTGCCCATGCTGGCCATCCTGCTGCCGCCGGAAAGCATCAGGATTCCGCTGACCTTCGTGGCCGTGCTCGTGGCGTTGGCCGCCACTGGCGCCGTGGGCGCGTGGATTGGCGGCGGTTCAAAGCTCAAAGCAGCGATCCGCGTGGTGATTGGCGGCGCCGTGGCGCTGGTGGCAACGTTCGCGATCGGCAACGCGCTCGGCGCGAGCGGCATCGTCTAAAGGCCCCCCGGTCCCAGAGGAACCATCCGAGGCCCGCCTGCGGCCCGCCAACGCGGCGGCGACCCCTCCGGCCCTACGATAGGTCCCGTGAACGCGATCCCAGACGTCCCCATCCCGCCTGATCTTTCCCGCCGGTACGCCCGTACCCCTGCGGGACGCACCTGGCTGGCAACACTTCCTGACCTGATCGGGCGATTCCTCGACCAGTGGGACCTGGAGCCGGATCTGGAACCGGGTGCCCTTCCCTGGAACGGGCACGGCGGCGTCGTCATTCCCGTGCGGCGCCGGGACGGGCAGGGGTCCCCGGGCAAGGGCGAGGCAGCCGTGCTGAAGCTGGCTTTTCCGCATGAGGAGGCCACCCGCGAACACCACGCCCTCGCCCTGTGGGGAGGTCACGGCGCCGTCAGGCTGCTGGCCGCCGACGCCGGTTCCTGCGCCCTGCTCCTCGAGCGCCTGGACGCCTGCCGCTCCCTCCTGGATGTCCCGCTGGACACGGCGGTGACCGCGTGGGGCGGCGTGGTCAGCCAGCTCAGCGTGCTCCCGGACGGCCGGCCGGAGTGGCTGGAAATCGACCACGTGGCGGCACGGGCCGAGCAGTGGAGCGATGAATTCCCGGAGGCGTGGGAACACCTCGGGCGCCCGTTCCCACGCTGGCTGCTCGAAGCGGCGCTGGAGGTCTGCCAGACCCGCGGCGCCGTCGGCCGGCGGTCCGGCAAAGACGTCCTGGTCCACGCGGACCTGCACTACTTGAACGTCCTGGCCCGTCCCGGCGTCCCGGACCCTGGAGCCCGGAAGGAAACACCGCCGCTGGAGTACGCTGCGATTGATCCCCAGCCCATGATCGGGGAGGCGGAGTTCGCGGTGGCCCCGGTGCTGTGGAACAGGCTCCGGGAACTGCCGCAGCAGGATCCCGGGCGGGCCCTGCTCGCGCGGTGCGGGGATTTCAGTGCCGCAGCCGGGCTCGACGCCGAGGCCGCCCGGCAGTGGAGCCTGGCGCGCGAGGTGGAGAACGCCCTCTGGTATGCCTCGCAGCGCCACTATGACGGCGATCTGGCCCGATCGCTGTGGGTGGCGAGCACGCTGGCGGGCCGGACGCTTCCCGGCCTGCCCGCCCCGCAGGAGCTGCCCGATCCGGGCCAGGACATGGCCCACTGGGCGGCGGACCAGCACTAGCCGCAGCCGGCTCCTTCAGCACTTGGCGATCCGGGGACTTTTGGCTCTTCCCCGACCGGGGGTGCCGGGGAGAAGGCTGGACACATGCACGAACCCCGTGGCGGGCGCTCAGCCGCCGAACCTGCCGGGCAGGAGGGTCGGGACAATGACGATCCTTTCCTCCGGTATGCCGCCCGCTTCGAGCGGCCCATCGTGGAGATCAAGAGTATGCTCCGCGGCTCCGTTACCTCCCCGGCCGAGATCGCCCGTGCGCTCGGCTTGCCCGCCGCAGCGGCCGAGGGACCGGCATCGTTTTTCGCCGACTTCTCCGCTCCGCGCGGAACCCGGCACATCCGGGCCTGCGGTGCAGCCGCCTGCTTCGCGGCGTCCGGCGGCAGGCACATGGCGGAAGTGGAAGCGGCGCTGGGAGTGGAAGCGGGGAGCCGAAGCGCGGACGGCGCCGTATCGCTCCAGGAAGTGCGCTGCCTGGGCTACTGCTTCGGCGGACCGGCAGCCCTCGACGGCGGGGACGCGTGTGCTGGGCCCGACCTGGCGGCCCAGTTGCAGGGAACGTCACCGCGGAAGGCGCCGCCCATCCCGGTGTCCTGTGACAGTGCGTACCCTGTGGTGACCGCCGGGCTGCTCGGAGCATCGACGCCATGGTCGGCCTGGCCCGGGGTCGTCGCCGCAGGAACACCTGAAGATGTCCTCAGCCAGGTCGAATCCGCCCGGCTGAAGGGACGGGGCGGAGCCGGCTTCCGCGTCGCCGCCAAATGGCGGGCCGCACTGGAACACCCTGCACCGCGGGTGGTTGTGGCCAACGGTGATGAGGGCGACCCCGGTTCCTTTGCGGACCGCTTGCTCATGGAACAGGACCCGCACCGTGTGCTCGAAGGCCTCGCCCTGGCCTGCTTCGCTGTCCGCGCGGAAACCGGCGTCGTGTTTGTCCGCTCAGAGTATCCCGACGCCGTCGCCCGCCTGCAGGAAGCGCTGCTCGAGGCACGCGCTGCCGGGCACCTCGGCCCGGACGCGGGAGGCAGCGGATTCAGCCTGGAGATCCACGTAGCTGTTGGCGCGGGGTCGTATGTCTCCGGCGAGGAAACGGCCCTGTTGAACGGGCTCGAAGGCCTGCGCGGCGTCGTGCGGCCCCGCCCGCCGTTTCCCACCGCACGGGGGCTCCACGGACGGCCCACCGTAGTCAACAACGTGGAAACACTCAGTGCGGTGCCGTGGATAGTGCAGCACGGCGGAGCCGCATACGCGGCGATGGGGACCGCGGACGAGGCCGGCACGGTGGTCGCCTGCCTGTCCGAACGGTTTCTGCGGCCCGGCGCCTACGAGGTGGAGATCGGCACGCCGGTCCGGCGGATCGTGGAAGATCTCGGCGGCGGGCTTCGGGACGGGGCAGCGATGCGTGCACTGCAAATCGGCGGCCCCCTGGGCGGCTTCCTCGGCCCCGCCGACCTGGACGTGCCCCTGAGCGATACCGCCCTCACCAGCCGGGGAGCGGCCCTCGGCCACGCAGGGATCGTCGCCTTCGATGACAGGCTTTCGGGCGAGCAGGTGCTGCGGAACCTGTGGGACTTTGCGGCAGCGGAGAGCTGCGGGCAGTGCTCGCCCTGCCGGGTGGGGACATGGCGCGGCCGGGCCCTGTCGGAGCGGCCTGACGGGCCGGATATCCGCCGGGAACGCGGCGAGGTGCTGCGCACGTTGGCGGCGGGCAGCCTGTGCGCTTTCGGCCGGCGGGTGCCGTCCGCGGTGTTAAGCCTCGCCCGCGTCTACGGCCTGGACGGATGGCCGTCGTGAAACTCGTTGTCGACGGCCGACTGGTCGAGGTCGCGGCCGGAGCCACGCTGCTCGATGCTGTGCGGGCGGCCGGCCTGGCCCTCCCGACGTTGTGCCACGATGACCGGCTCACCACCGTGGCCTCGTGCCGTACGTGCCTGGTCGACATCACCGGCCGGGGCCCGGCCGCCGCCTGCAGCACCCCGGCGGAGGACGGATTGCGCGTCGCCGTCGAGGCGTCCCGGGCGTTGCGGCGGGATGCCCTGCGGGCCATCGTCGCGGGGCTGCCGACGCGGGCGCTGGACGTCCCGGCCGACCGCAGCGAACTGGCCCGGCAATGCGCCGACTACGGGGTGACTGCACCGTCTGGTGCCGTCACGCCGCCGGAGCGCGGACTTGACCACTCCCACCCGTACGTCAAGCTTGACCGCGATCTCTGTATTGCCTGCGGGCGGTGTGTCCGCGCCTGCGCGGAGATCCAGGGCACGTTCGCCCTGACCCTCACGGGCCGCGGAGCCGGCACGGTGGTGGCGCCGGGCACCGGTGGTCCCTGGGCGGAGTCCGACTGTGTCTCGTGCGGGGCGTGCGTGGATACGTGTCCCACCGGCGCCCTGTCCGAGCCCGGGCTGCTCAACCTGCTGCCGATCGAACGGCAGACCCGGACCACCTGCGGGTATTGTGGCGTCGGCTGCACCCTGGAGGTCTCCACCCGTGACAACGTGATCATGACCGTCCGGCCCGCCGGTGAGGGCTCAGTGAATCGCGGCCACGCGTGTGTCAAGGGACGGTTCGCCCACGGGTTCCTGGGTTCAACAGACCGTCTGACAACCCCGCTGATCCGCAGGAACGGAACCCTGGCGCCCGCGTCGTGGGAGGCCGCAACGGGTTACGTGGCCGCCAGGCTTGCCGGGATCCGGGACGCGGACCCGGGCGGATTCGCCGTCATCTCCTCGGCCCGGGCCACCAACGAGGAGAACTATCTGGCCCAGAAATTCGCCCGGGCAGTCATGGGGACAAACAACGTGGACAACTGCGCCCGGCTCTGTCACGCCCCCTCGGCGGCCGGCTTGGCCGCCACGTTTGGCCTGGGCGGCGGCACGAATGCATTCGATGACCTCGACCGGTGCGACGTGATCCTCCTGGTTGGCGCGAATCCGACGGCGGCGCACCCCGTTGTCGGTTCACGGATCTTCCAGCGGGTCATGGACGGCGCCCGCCTGCTGGTGGTGGATCCCCGGCGCACGTTCCTGGCCCGGCACGCCGACGTCCACCTGCGGCCCCGGCCGGGAACCAACGTGGCCGTGTTCAACGGCCTGGCCCACGTCCTGGTCCGCGAGGGGCTCGTGGACTCCGCCTTCCTTGATACCCACACCAACGGCTATGACGAGCTGCTCGGGTTGCTCGAGGACTACCCGCCGGAACGCGTAGCCGAAATCTCCGGTGTCCCGGCGCACGACCTCGTGCGCGCCGCCGTGATGTACGGTCAGGCACTGGTCCCGGCGATCTTCTACGGACTCGGCGTGACCGAACACCGGCACGGCACGGACGGTGTCCGGACCCTGTCCAACCTGGCACTCCTGCGCGGTGCCGTCGGGCCGGGTGCCGGCGGTGGGGTGAACCCGCTGCGCGGGCAAAACAACGTCCAGGGTGCGTCTGACATGGGGGCTCTGCCTGACCTGCTGCCCGGCTACCAGAAGGTCTTGGACCCGGCAGCGCGGACCCGCTGCGCCGAGGCCTGGCGGGCCGATGTGCCGTCGCGGCCAGGGCTTCGGATCCCGCAGATGTTCGCGGCCGCCCGGGACGGGGCGTTGCAGGCGCTGTGGGTGATCGGGGAGGACGTGCTCGCCACCGATCCTGACAGCGCTTCGGTGCGGGCGGCCCTGGCTGCCTGCCCGCTGGTGATCTGCAACGATCTGTTCCTCTCCCCCACGGCCGCCGCAGCGGACGTCGTCTTTCCCGTGGCCGCCTGGCTCGAGAAGGACGGCACGTTCGTCAACTTCGACCGGCGCTTCCAGCGGGTCAGGGCCGCCGTGGCGCCCCCGGCCGGCGTCCGCACAGACTTCGCGGTGCTGCACGCCGTCGCGGCCGTCATGGGGGCGGACCTTGGATGCCCCACACCGGAGGAGGCCATGGCGGAGTGCGCCAGCCTGGCGCCGCTGTTCGGCGGAATATCCCACGCACGCCTGGACCGGGACGGCCCGCTGCATTGGCCGTGCGGGTCCGCCGTTTCCCCCGGAACACCTCGGCTCTATCAGGACCGGTTCGCCACCCCGGACGGTCTGGCACACCTGGCCGCGCGGCCGTACCTGCCGCCGGGCGAGCAGTGCGACGCGGCCTATCCGTACCTTCTCGTCACCGGGCGCAGGGCGGAGCATTACAACTCCGGCAGCATGACCCGCCGGACCGACAACCTGGTCCTGCTCCCCGACGAAACGATCGACGTCGAGCCCGGGGACGCGGCGGCGCTGGGACTGAATGATGGCGATACTGTCCGGCTGGACAGCCGGCATGGAATGGCGGTCCTGCGGCTCAGGATCACGGACGATGTGGAACCCGGTCAGGTGTTCGCGGGCTTCCATTTCCCCGGCGCAACAGTCAACAGCCTCACCTCTGCCGTGGAGGACGAGGTAACGGGGTGCCCTGAATACAAGGTGACCGCGGTCCGCATCTCCGCGCACGCGTAACTCGCTAACCCCCGCAGTCAGCCCCGCACCGCCGCCAGCGCGTCGCGGACGGCGTCGACGGCGACTCTGACGTCGGCGTCGTCCGTGCTCCAGTTGCTCACCGAAATCCGCAGGATATCGCGGTCCTGCCAGCGTGACCCGGACATCCAGACCCGGCCATCAGCCATGACCCTCTCCGTCACGGCCCGGGTCACGGCGTCGTCGCCAAACGCCAGGGACACCTGGGTGTAGTCGACGTCGTTGAGCACCTCCACGCCGTCCAGCGCCCCGAGCTGCTCGGCCAACTGCGCGGCCCGCTGCACGAGCGTGCGGACCTGGCTGGCGACGCCGTCGCGGCCCAGGGATTTCAGCGCCGCCCACACCGGGACGCCCCGCGCGCGGCGGGAGAGCTCAGGCACGGACTCGAACGGGTCCCCGGCACCGTCCGCGGCCTGGATCAGGTAGCTGGTGTGCAGCCCCATCGCCGACCGCAGGGCCTGGGCGTCGCGCACGATCACGATCCCGCAGTCGTACGGGACGTTGAGGGTCTTGTGCGCATCCGTCCCCCACGAATCGGCCAGCCCGAGTCCCGCGGTCAGGGCGGACAACTCGGGCACGGCGGCCGCCCAGAGTCCGAAAGCCCCGTCCACGTGCACCCAGGCGCCGTGCGCCTTCGCGACGGCGATGGCCTCGGCGAAGGGGTCGAAGGCGCCCGAATGCAGGTTGCCGGCCTGCAGGCACACCAGGGCCGGGACCGGGCGGCCGTCCTCCCCCGCACGGAGCGCAAGGTCCAGGGCGCAATCCAGCTCGGCCGGGATGATGCGCCCCTGGCGGTCGGACGGCACCACGGTGGGACGTCCCAGGCCCAGGTAGCGCAGGCCGAGGTCGATGGTGTCGTGCCGTTCCTGCCCCGCAAAGCAGCGGATCCGGGGCGCACCGGCGAGGCCGTCGCCGTCGAGGTCCCAGCCGGCGTCGGCCATGAGCCGCCAGCGGGCGGCGGCGAGGCCGGTGAAGTTGGCCATGGTGGCGCCGGTGGCGAAGCCGACGTCGGACTCCCCGGGCAGACCCAGCAGCTCAAGGATCCATTTGCCGGCGGCTTCCTCGATCGCGGCGGTGGCGGGCGTGGCGAAGCGCAGCCCCGCGTTTTGGTCCCAGGCGCTGAGCAGCCAGTCGGCCGCCAGCGCCGCCGGCAGCGTGCCGCCGATGACCCAGCCGAAGAACCGCCCGGACGGCATGGCCATCAGCCCGGGTTCGGCCTTGGCCGCAAGATAGTCCACCACTTCCGCCGCCGGCATGCCCTCTTTGGGCAGCGGTCCGCCGAAGTCGGCCGCCAGCTCGGCCGCCGTGACCTGCGGCCCGATTCGGCGTGTTCCCTGGCTCTCAAGCCACCGGCGTGCGTGTCCGGCCGCGGCCTCGAGGGCATCCCGGTAGCGTTCCTCACCTGCTGACATAGCTGCATGCTACGCCCGGGGCCAGCGGACCGGGAGTCCCATGCGGGTTGCCGCGGAACCAAGCGGCTTAGGACAGGTTGTCCTGCCAGACGTCGGAACCGAGCTTGATGATCAGCGCGCCCACCACCACCAGGAACACGATCCGGATGAACTTGCTCCCCTGCCGGACCGCAGTCCGGGCACCGAGGTAGCCGCCGGCCATGTTCGCCATGCCCAGCAGCAGCCCGAGCCCCCACAGCACGGCGCCGTGCGGAACAAAGAACAGCAGGGCGCCGGCGTTGGTGGCCACGTTCACGATCTTGGCCTTGGCGCTGGCCTCCAGGAAGGCGTAGCCCATGGCCGAGACGAGGGCGATGATCAGGAACGAACCGGTGCCGGGACCGATCAGGCCGTCGTAGAAGCCGATCACGCCGCCGATCAGGCAGGCCACCACGTAGTGCCGGTGCCCCTCGTGGCGCAGCTTGGTCAGCTCACCGATGCCGGGCTGGAAGGCGGTGAAGAGCGCGACGGCGATCAGCGCCAGCACGATGATCGGCTTGAACACGCTGGCCGGCAGGTTGGCGG
Organism: Arthrobacter sp. 05T45; assembly: GCF_056395875.1. Classification (NCBI taxonomy): domain Bacteria; kingdom Bacillati; phylum Actinomycetota; class Actinomycetes; order Micrococcales; family Micrococcaceae; genus Arthrobacter; species Arthrobacter sp. 05T45. The sequence goes on from NZ_JBFTKI010000005.1 coordinate 119,252, forward strand.
CCAGCGCCGCACCGCCGTAGCTGCCCGCCAGCGCGATCGCTGCCATGGGCAGGGCGGTGCGCAGATCGGGCCGGACGCGGCGGTAGTACGTGGCCGCGCTGGTGCTGGTGCCGAAGATGGACCCCATCTTGTTGGTCGCCAGTGCCTGGACCGGGCTGATGCCCGGCACCAGGAGCATCGCCGGGAGCTGGATGAGCCCGCCGCCGCCGACGACGGCGTCGACCCATCCGGCCGCCAGGCCGGCCACGACGATCAGGATGACAGTTCCGAGCTGGATCGATTCGAGTCCGGAGACCATTACTTAGTACGGCTTAGTACGGCGCCCGGGACGGCGCGGCATCAGCTGTTGCGCACGGCGTTGACCACGTAGTCAACAGCCTTGTCAACGGCTACATTCTCGGCACTGCCGCTGCGGCGGTCCTTGATCTCCACGACGCCGTCCACGAGTCCGCGTCCGACGGCGAGGATGGTGGGGACGCCGACGAGTTCGGCGTCGCCGAACTTCACGCCGGGGGAAACCTTGGGGCGGTCGTCATAGATGACGTCCAGGCCGGCAGCCTCGAGCTCCAGGGACAGTTTTTCGGCGGCGGCGAAGATCTCCTCGCCGCGGCCCACGGCCACAACGTGGACGTCGGCGGGGGCGACGGCGCGCGGCCAGACCAGGCCCCGGTCGTCGTGGTTGGACTCTGCCAGGGCCGCCACGGCGCGGGTGACGCCGACGCCGTAGGAGCCCATGGTCACCACCACCTGCTTGCCGTTCTGGTCCAGGACTTTCAGGTCCAGGGCGGCGGCGTACTTCCGGCCCAGCTGGAAGATGTGGCCCATTTCGATGCCGCGGGCGGTTTCGAGGGGACCGGAACCGTCGGGAGCCTCGTCGCCGGCGCGCACCTCGGTGCACTCGATGACTCCGTCCCAGCCGAAGTCGCGTCCGGCGACGAGGCCGAAGACGTGCTTGCCGGCCTCGTTGGCGCCGGTGACCCAGGCAGAGCCGCTGACGACGCGGGGATCCACGAGGTAGAGCAGCTTTGCGGCGCCCTCGCTGCCCAGCAGCGGCGCGTCCAGGGACATGCCGGGGCCGAGGTAGCCCTTGACGATCAGGGGCTGCTTCTTGAGGTCGTCCTCATTGGCGGCTTCGAGCGTGATCTCGCCGGCAATCGGCAGGAAGGACCCGATGTTCGCCTCGACGCGCTTGAGGTCCACACCGCGGTCTCCGGGGAGGCCGATGACGACGATCTGGCGTTCGCCGGTGAGCAGCGTCACGGCGAGGACGACGTTCTTGAGCGTGTCGGCGGCGGTCCAGGGGCCGCCGTCGGCCTCTGTGCGCGGAACCAGCACGTTGGCGGCGTCGACGAGGGTTTCGATGGTGGGGGTGTCCGGGGTGTCCCGGACTTCGGCGGCCGGGGCGTTGCTGAAGTCGATGTCCGCGGGGACCACTGTGGTGACGGCCTCGACGTTGGCCGCGTAGCCGCCGGCCGAGCGCACGAAGGTGTCCTCACCGATCTCGGTGGGGTGCAGGAATTCCTCGCTCTTGGACCCGCCCATGGCGCCGGCGGTGGCAGCAACCGGAATCACTTCGAGGCCGAGGCGCTCGAAGATCTTCAGGTACGCGCCGCGGTGGGCGGCGTAGCTGTCGTCCAGGCCGGCGTCGTCGACGTCGAAGGAGTAGGAATCCTTCATGATGAATTCGCGGCCGCGCAGCAGGCCTGCGCGCGGACGCGCCTCGTCGCGGTACTTGTTCTGGATCTGATAGATGCTCAGCGGCAGGTCCTTATACGAGGAGTACAGGTCCTTGACCAGCAGGGTGAACATTTCCTCGTGCGTGGGGGCCAGAAGGTAGTCGTTGCCCTTGCGGTCCTTGAGCCGGAAGATGCCCTCGCCGTATTCGGTCCAGCGGTTCGTGGCCTCGTAGGGTTCCTTGGGCAGCAACGCCGGGAAGTGGACTTCCTGGGCTCCGATGGCGGTCATTTCCTCGCGGATGACCTGCTCCACCTTGCGCAGCACACTGAGCCCCAGCGGCAGCCAGGTGTAGATGCCGGGCGCGGCCCGCCGGATGTAGCCGGCGCGGACCAGGAGCCGGTGGCTGGCCACCTCGGCGTCGGCGGGATCTTCGCGCAGGGTGCGCAGGAACAGCTTGGAGAGTCGAAGGACCACAGGTGGGGTATCCGTTTCTGGGGAAGTGCGGGCAAAGCCTAAGAAAAGCATCTAGGTACTAATCTACCGTCCGGAGCGCACCGCTTTGCCGCGCCGGCCCCGCTGCGGCCCCGCTTCTCCTCCGCTTCTCCCCCGCTTCTGCGGAGCGCGGCGCATGGAAGAGCCACGCCATAACTGATGGAAGCCCCTGGCCGTTTTCCGGCTGGTCATCCCGTCATGGCGTGGCTCCGTGGCCCCAGCACCCCCAGATCTCAGGCTGCGAGCTACTTGGTGTCGTCTCCAGGCGTTGTCTTCCCCGGAAAATGCGTTGGGGAGTGTGCGCGCCTATGCGACACGGCTAGGTAGAACCTATGTGACATGCGGCCGGGAAGCAATAGTCTGCAACCGGATATTTTCGACATGTCGTTGCGGATCCATGCGCGGCGGCAATCGGGCTACTTCCCGACGAGCGCGGCGGCCTGATCCAGTAATTTTCCGGCCCGGGAGATGGCGTCGGCCTCGCTGCCGCCACCTGCCGCGCTGACGGTGATGAGAACGCCGTCCTGGATCACCTGTCCGGTGATCGCAGATTGCTTCCGGCCACCCGGCAGTGCGGTGTCTGTCCGGTACGCGACGGTGCCCGGGGTTGAGCCGACTCCGGCCAGCTTGGTCAGTTTGAGGTCCACTTTGGTGCCATTGGTCGTGAATGAAAGGGCTGAGCACTTATTGAGTCCTCGCCCTGGGCGAGTCCCTTCTTGAGGAGCTTGGCGTCAGCCCGGAACGCCAGGGAGACACCCGTGGAAGCGCCCGTCCCGGCATCTTGGGCCACCCCCGCCGCGACCGCCGTGCCCTCGGTCGAGGCTGCCTGGCCACCAAGGGCCAGAGCCGCGCACTCCGCGGGTTCCACCGAGATCGATGCCAGCAAGGACTTTGCCTGTTCGACCGACTTCTTGAGATCGGCAAGCGGCATCACGGTGAGCGGCTTGCCGTGCGCATCCTTCAACTGTGCCACGAGGGCCGTCAGTTCATCGCTCGTGTAAGCCTTGGCTTGCGTCTGGGTGGGAGTAGGCGTCGTGGCCGCGCTGGGAACCGTGGTTGCGGCCTGGGCTTGCGCACTCTTGGCTGTATCCGGCGAGCCGGTGGGCGTGCCACATGCGGCCAATCCCATGGCGCCCCAGGCGAGGAGCGCCGAGGCCCCGAAAATGCGCAGCACTGATGTCTTCATGTTTCCCCCAAAAAACTAGACCGGCCAGCCGGCATTTGCCCGCTAGAAGAGCACTGTAGCGAACGTGCCCACCTGGCGAAAGCCCACCCGATCGTAGGTGGCGCGTGCCTTGGCGTTGAACCCGTTGACGTACAGGCTGGTCACCGGCGCGAGGGTCTGGGCGAGGACGACGACGGCGGCCATGTAGCCCGCGCTCAGTCCCAGTCCGCGGAAGTCGGGATTCATCCAGACGCCCTGGACCTGGGTCACTTCCGGCGTGACGGCGCCGAGTTCGGCCTTGAAGACGACATCGCCGGCGGCGTTCACGTGCACGAGGGAATGGCCCTGGCGGATGAGGCTCTTGACGCGCCGGCTGTAATACTCCCTGCCGCCGAGGTAGGGCGAATAGCCCACTTCTTCCTCAAACATTGCGGCGCATGCGGGCAGGATCTTGTCGAAGTCAGCCAGCTGGCCAAAGCCGAGTGCGGGCTCGGGCCGGACGGCGGGCGGCCCCGCAATCGTCAGCAGGGGCTGGTGGTCCCGGACTTCGTGGGCCGTCTGGCCGAGCTGCTCCAGCGCCGCGTAGAGAGCCAGCACAGTTTCGGCGGGGCCAAAGATCGAGGCGTAGCGGCGCCCGGAGCGGTGCGCGGCCATCGCAATGAGGCCGGCGAGCTCGGGCGCCAGCTCGATCGGCACCAGGTTGGCACCGGCCCAGCAGGCACCGAGGAGGGTGCCGCCGTCGAACACGCCAAGAATGCTGGCGCCCCCGGCCGTGGGAGACGCCGTACCGGCGGTCTCCAGGTGCGAGAGGATGAAGACATTGGCGACGGCGTCCCGGTGCGCCAGCGCCAGCAGTTGTCCGGTGTCCGCGCCGCCAAGGACCCGGACGACGACGCCGGGAGCGGCGTCGTCCTTACGAGACGCTAACCACGGGGCTACCCTTGACAGCATCTTCGCCATCGGCGTCCCCCATCTCTTCTGCGATACGCATGGCTTCTTCGATCAGTGTCTCAACAATCTGATCCTCCGGGACAGTCTTGATGACCTCGCCCCTGACAAAGATCTGGCCCTTGCCGTTGCCGGAGGCGACGCCGAGATCGGCCTCGCGGGCCTCGCCGGGACCATTGACCACGCAGCCCATGACTGCCACGCGCAGCGGGACTTCCATGCCTTCCAGGCCAGCGGTGACCTGCTCGGCGAGCGTGTAGACGTCCACCTGGGCGCGGCCGCAGGACGGGCAGGAGACGATTTCCAGCTTGCGGGGGCGCAGGTTGAGCGACTGCAGGATCTGGTTGCCCACCTTGATTTCCTCGACCGGCGGGGCCGAGAGGGAGACGCGGATGGTGTCGCCGATCCCGCGGGAGAGCAGGGCGCCAAACGCCGTGGCGGACTTGATGGTGCCCTGGAAGGCCGGTCCGGCCTCGGTGACGCCGAGGTGCAGGGGCCAGTCGCCCTTTTCGGCCAGCATCTCGTAGGCGGCAACCATGATGACCGGGTCGTTGTGCTTGACGGAGATCTTGAAGTCGTGGAAACCGTGCTCCTCGAAGAGGGACGCCTCCCAAACGGCGGATTCCACGAGGGCTTCCGGGGTGGCCTTGCCGTATTTCTTCATGATGCCAGGTTCCAGGGATCCGGCGTTGACGCCGATCCGGATGGAGGTGCCGTGGTCCTTGGCGGCGCGGGCGATCTCCTTGACCTGGTCATCGAACTTGCGGATGTTGCCCGGGTTCACGCGCACGGCGGCACAGCCGGCCTCGATCGCGGCGAAGACGTACTTCGGCTGGAAGTGGATGTCCGCGATCACCGGGATCTGGGACTTCTTGGCGATGATCGGCAGCGCCGCGGCGTCATCGGCCGACGGGCAGGCGACGCGCACGATGTCGCAGCCGGAGGCCGTGAGTTCCGCGATCTGCTGCAAGGTGGCGTTGATGTCGGTCGTCGGCGTCGTGGTCATGGACTGGACGCTGATGGGCGAATCGGAGCCGACGCCGACTGATCCCACCTTGATCTGGCGCGTCTTGCGGCGGGGGGCAAGGACGGGGGGCGGTGCTGACGGCATTCCCAGGCTGACCGAGGTCACATGGACTCCCTTTTAGAATTCGAAGTTGCGAAGGTGCGGGCGGGACGGGCTAGGCGTGCTCGGCCAGAAGACCGGTCAGCGGCGCCCACACGGTGGTGCGGGTGCCCGAGATGGCACCGGCGGCTGCGAAGGGGTCCTGCCGCAGAAGGTCATTCAAGGCCGCCTCATCGGCGGCCTTGAAGATGAGCAGCGCGCCTGCACCGTCGCCGTAGGGGCCGCTGGCCAGCAGGGCGCCGTCACGGGCAAGATCCGCGGTCCATTCGCGGTGTGCCGGGCGGCTGGCATCGCGGACCTCGGATGATTCGGCGTCGTACACGTACTCCACAGCAAAAACAGTCATATGGATACACTATCGCCCTGTTTGCCCGGTTCCCATCCGGAGGCTCCGGGGCACGCGGTCAGCCGAGGAAGAGGACCTTGGCCAGGGCGGCGACACCGGCTGCCCAGAGCATGGAGGTGAGGGTTCCGATGATGAACCGCTCGGCCGCCACCGGGGTGGCTTTCAACTCGGCAAACCGGCCGAGGCCCTTGATGGCCACGACGTAGGCGATGGCGACGGGCTGGCCGGCCAGGATCGCCAGGCACACGGCGAACCGTTCCAGGATGCCGATAATGGCGCCGCCGCGCAGGATGCGCACGCTGCTGACGGTCTCGGCGGGCGGCGCGGCGGCCGCCGCTGCCGGGGTAGGCGCTGCTGCGTCCGGCCCGGCCGGCTCCGGGGCCGCCTGGAGGTCGGGGTCCGTGGTGGAGTCGGCGGCGGGGTCCTCGGCCGCGTCCCCGCCGGCGCCGACGCCGGCGCCGGCCCGGTCATCAATGGTGCGGGCGAGGCGGAACACCCAGGCAGTGACCGGCCAGCCGACGAATCCTGCGGTGAGCAGGGCCAGCGTGATCCACAGGGCGTTCACTTCTCTCCTTCGGTGCTGTCGTGGGCGAGGGTCAGCAGCAGTTCTGCGGCCGGCCTCGCGGCCCATTCTTCCTGCCAGCCCGAGCGGAGGACTGCGCGGCTCACCGACTGCTCCGTGATTCCGAGTTTCTGTGCCGCTATTTTTTGGCTGCCGTGGGTTCCGTGGGTGTCTTGCCGCACCGAGCGCAGCACGTCCACCACCTTCCATTGCGCCGCGGTCCGGTCCTGGACCAGGCGGCCAATCAGGCGGAGCACCGCCTCCGCATTGGCGCAGGCCCTGGCCCCCTGGGATCCGCTGGCGCCGTCCGCGGCCGTGGTTGCCGCATTTGCATTTGCCCGCCGGCGGTCGCGGCCGGCAACCACGGCGAGGGGAACATGGGCGGCCGCCCCCTTGGCCCGGTCGACGGCGGACCGGGCCGCCACGAAGGCGGGACCGGAGCCTTCGCGCGGGCTGGCGGGCAGCGGCAGGTCCACCTCCCCCACTCCGATCCCGACATACCAGCGGCCGCTGCGCAGGGCGTGAAGGGCGATCTCCACCACCTCGTCGGCCCGTTCCACGACGCCCTGGACCTCGTCGCCCACCGAACGCTCAAAGCGCCCGGCGGTGGAGAGTGCGCTGAGCCCCTTCAGGAGGCCGGGGACCCGGTCGATGTCGCCCGTGCTGCCGCGCTGGTCGATTGTCATGACGTACATGACCCCAGCCTAGGGAGCTGATCCGGAATAATCAACCGTTTTCAACTGATTACTTAAAATCAGCCTAAATAGGCTTATGAATGATAGTCAGCGGAATTTGGCTGAAATACCAGCCGGGCCTATCCGAAGAGGTTGACCGGCTTGACGATGTCGGCGTAGATCAGCAGCGCGCCCATGCCCATCAGCAGCACCGCCACCACATACGTCACCGGGAGCAGCTTGGCGATATCGAAGGCGCCGGGATCCGGGCGGCCGAACAGCTTGGCGATCTGGCGCCGGGCCCCCTCGTACAGCGCGCCCGCGATGTGGCCGCCGTCGAGCGGCAGCAGCGGAATGAGGTTGAAGACGGCCAGGGCGAAGTTGAGTCCGGCCAGCAGACCCACCAGGGCGGCGAAGCGGGACTGCAGCGGGACTTCCTCCATCGCGGCGACCTCGCCGGCCACGCGGCCCACGCCCACCACGCTGATGGGGCCGTTGGGGTCCCGGGGTTCCTCGCTGAAGGCTGCCTTGGCCACACCGGCCACGCGCTCCGGCAGGTTCACCACCACACCGGCGACCTGCTTGATGTTCTCCCCCGCCATCGGCAGCACGGCCGACGCCGGCTGCTGCACGAGTGCCGTCTGGGCGCCGATGCCCAGGAAGCCGACGTCCTGGTATTGGAGGCTTCCGTCAGCGGCCTTGGCCTGGCGGCCGTCGGGACCGAGAACCGGGCGGGCGGAGAGCACGGGCGTGACGGTTGTCGAGACGGTGGCGCCGCCGCGCTCCACGGTGATGCTCACCTGCCGGCCCGCCGAGGCGCGGATCCAGCCGGTGAGTTCGTCCCACCTGGTGACGGCCTTGCCGTCGAAAGAGGTGATGGTGTCATTCGGCAACAGGCCCGCGGCCGCGGCCGGGGTGGGCTTGCAGTCGGCGGAGTCCGGGTCCACGGTCTCGCCGGCCTTGACCTGGCATTTGGAGACGTCCGCGATCGTGGTGGTCTGGCTGGCGGTGCCGAATCCCATCAGCAGCACCGCGGTCAGCACGACGCCGATCAGCAGGTTCATCGCGGGCCCGCCGAGCATGATGATGATCTTTTTCCAGACCGGCAGCCGGTAGAAGACCCGGGTTTCGTCGCCGGGGCCGATTTCCTCGTGGGCCAGGGAGCGGGCATCGGATGCCAGTGACTGGAACATTCCGGTGCTGGAGGTGCGGACGGTGCCGTCTTCCTTGTTCGGCGGGTACATCCCGATCATGGACACGTAGCCGCCCAGCGGGATGGCTTTGAGGCCGTACTCGGTTTCGCCCCTTTTCTTCGACCAGACGGTGGGTCCGAACCCGATCATGTATTTGGTCACGCGGACCTTGAAGAGCTTGGCCGGGAGCAGGTGCCCGACTTCATGCAGGGCAATGGACACGGCGATGCCGATCGCCACGAAGACGACACCGAGGACAAAGAGGAGGACGGGGCTCATACTGTGATCTGCTGCTTCCTAGACGCTTCTTACGGCTAAACGTTCGTGGGTGCGGGCGCGTGCCCATCTTTCAGCATCCAGTACGGACTCCACCGTCAGCCCGGAGGAGCCTGAGTGTTCGCTGAGGACGGCATCGATGGTGTCCACAATGTCGGTGAACCGGATCTGCCCGGCGTGGAAGGCCATCACCGCTTCCTCGTTCGCGGCATTGAACACGGCCGGGAAGGTGCTGCCCTGCGTGGCGGCCGCCTTCGCGAGGTCGACGGCGGGGAACGCCACGGTGTCCAGCGGCTCGAACGTCCAGCTGGTGGCCTTGCTCCAGTCACAGGCCCTGGCGGATCCGGGGACCCGGTCCGGCCAGCCGAGGCCGAGGGCGATGGGCAGGCGCATGTCCGGCGGCGAGGCTTGGGCGATCGTGGAGCCGTCGACGAACTGGACCATGGAATGCACCACAGACTGCGGGTGGACCACGACGTCGATCTTCTCCAGGGGGATGTCGAAGAGCAGGTGCGCCTCGATCACCTCCAGGCCCTTGTTGACCAGGCTGGCGGAGTTGGTGGTGACCATCAGGCCCATGTCCCACGTGGGGTGGGCCAGGGCGTCCTGCGGTGAGACGTCGTGCAGTTCGTCCCGGGTCTTGCCGCGGAACGGCCCGCCCGATGCCGTCAGGATCAGCCGGTCCACTTCCGCGGCGGAGCCGGAGCGCAGGCACTGTGCAATGGCCGAGTGCTCCGAATCCACGGGGACGATCTGCCCTTCGCGGGCCGCGGCCTTGACCAGGGCGCCGCCGACGATCAGGGACTCCTTGTTGGCCAGTGCCAGCGTTGCCCCGGAGGCGAGGGCGGCCAGGGTGGGGGCAAGTCCGATGGAGCCGGTGATGCCGTTGAGGACGACGTCGGCGGTGATTTCCGCGACCCGGGTGGAGGCGTCGGGGCCGGTGATGAGTTCGGGGCTGTACCCGATGAGTCCTGCCGCGCGGGCGGCGTCGTCGATCATGTCCCGGAGGGCGGAGGCATCCCCGGAGGCGACACCGACAGCCTGGGCGCGGGTGTGGACGGCCTGCCGGGCCAGGAGTTCGAGGTTGCCGCCGCCGGCGCTGAGCGCGACGACCTCAAAAAGGTGCGGGGCGCCGTCGACGACGTCAATCGCCTGTGTGCCGATGGAACCGGTGGACCCGAGGAGGACGATTTTGCGCGGCTGCATGATTCAAGTATCCCGCACCGCGCCGGTGCGCCGCGTTCGCCTCGAGGTGGCACTTCACGGCAGTCGCGGCGTGCAGCAGTGCCGTGAAGTGCCAGCTCGACGCCGTCGGGTTGAGTCTTCCGCCGCTCGTTGACGCAGCAGGGCGGAGGCGTAACGTGGAAAACGTGGAGTGGACCGCGTGGTTCGACGCGCCGGAGTACGAGTTCGCCCGGCAGGTGCTGCAGCGCAGCACCGCCACCCTGTATTTCGTGGCCTTCCTCTCCTCGCTGAACCAGTTCCCGGCCCTCCTCGGCGAGCGCGGCCTGTTGCCGGTGCCGGCGTATCTCGAGGGCTTCAACCGTTTGGGCCGGCCCAGCCTGTTCCGCTGGCGCTACTCGGACCGGCTGCTGCGGACGGTGTGCTGGAGCGGCATGGCCATTGCCGCCACGCTCATCGCCGGGCTGCCGCAGCTCGGGCCGCCGTGGGTTCCGCTCATCGCGTTCCTGGCCCTGTGGCTGTTGTACATGTCGATCGTGAACGTGGGGCAGACGTTCTACGGCTTCGGCTGGGAAATGCTGCTGCTGGAGGCCGGGTTCACGGTGGCCTTCCTCGGTTCCGACCAGACTCCCCCGCCCCGGACCATCCTGATCCTGCTGGTCTGGCTGGTGTTCCGGCTGGAGTTCGGGGCAGGCCTGATCAAGATCCGGGGAGGCCAGGAATGGCGGGACCTGACGGCGCTGTACTACCACCACGAGACCCAGCCGATGCCGGGGCCGCTGAGCCGGCAGGCCCACCTGCTCCCCAAGGCCTGGCACCGGCTGGAGGTCCTGGGCAACCACTTCGCCCAACTGGTGGTGCCCTTCTTCCTCTTTGCCCCGCAGCCCCTGGCCAGCGCCGCCGCCGGAATCATCATCTTCACCCAGCTGTGGCTGGTGGCGAGCGGAAATTTCGCCTGGCTGAACTGGATGGCGATCATCCTGGCCTTCGCGGCGGTCAGCGATCCCGTGGCGCACGCCGTGATTCCGGCGATCCCGCTGGACTGGCATGCGGCGTCCCCGTCCGCAGGAACCGGAGCAGGAGCGGCGGTGGGCGCAGCCGGGGTGGGCAGCCAGGCGCCGGTTCCTTGGCTGGTGGTGGTCCTGGTGGCCACCGTGCTGCTGGTGGTGCTCAGCTACCGGCCCATCGAGAACCTCTTCTCCCACCACCAGTTGATGAACGCATCCTTCAACCGCTGGCAGCTGGTCAACACCTACGGCGCGTTCGGCACCGTCACGAAGCGGCGGATCGAGATCGTGGTGGAGGGAACCCTCGACGAGGACCCCGGCGACGACGCGGACTGGCGGGAGTATGGGTTCAAGGGCAAGCCCGGCGACGTCCGGCGCATCCCGCGCCAGTACGCCCCATACCACCTGCGGCTGGATTGGCTGATGTGGTTCCTGCCGCTGCGTACCGTGCACGAGGAGTGGTTCTACGCGTTTCTGGCCAAACTGCTGGCGGCGGACCGGCCCACGCTGCGGCTGCTGCGCGACGACCCGTTCGCCGGCGGACGGCCGCACTGGATACGTGCCACCAGCTACCTCTACCATTTCTCCACCCGGGCCGAGTTCCGCGCGACGGGCCAGCGCTGGATCCGGACCCCGCTGTATGTCGTCATCCCGCCGTCCCGGCTCCCGGCGCCGCGCCCGACGTCGGAGGCGTGAGGCCCGGCGTCGTGAGGCCCGGCGCGGTGCGTTGCGGCCCGGGGCGGTGCGTTCCCGTGGGCCCGTTTACCGCAAATGGCCGGAATGAGTGTCGTCATTCCGGCCATTTGCGGCAATTCAGTTCAACGCCCGCGCTTAGACGGACACCGCTTCCTTCGCCGGCGCAGCCTCCAACGTTGCCTGGCGGCGGCGCAGCCACCACGAGGCGGCGAAGATCAGTGCCATGGAGACGTACACCACCAGGGCGAACGGCGAGGCGAACAGGGCCGTGGGGTCGTTTTGCGAGAGCTGCAGCGAACGCCGCAACTGCACCTCGAACATCGGCCCCAGGATCATCGCCACCACCATGGGCGCCACGGGATAGCCGTAGCGGCGCATGAAGTAGCCCAGGATGCCCACTATCAGCAGGATGCCGACGTCGCTCGGGGAGAAGTTCACCGAGAAGGCGCCGAGGGCGGCGAAGACCAGGATGCCGGCGTAGAGGTAGGGCCGCGGGATCTGCAGGATCTTCACCCACAGGCCCACCAGAGGCAGGTTCAGCACCAGGAGCATGAGGTTGCCGACGTACAGCGACGCGATCAGGGTCCAGACAAGCGCGCCCTGGTTTTCGAACAGGAGCGGGCCGGGCTGGATCTGGTAGCGCTGGAACGCCGTGAGCATCATGGCCGCCGTCGCCGTCGTCGGGATTCCGAGGGTCAGCAACGGCACCAGGACACCGGCGGCCGCGGCGTTGTTGGCCGCTTCCGGTCCGGCGACGCCTTCGATCGCGCCTTTGCCGAACTGGGCCTTGTTGGCGCCCTTGGCCAGCTTCCGCTCGGCGGCGTAGGACAGGAATGTGGAGACGTCCGCGCCGCCGGCCGGGACGGTGCCGATCGGGAACCCGATGAAGGTTCCGCGCAGCCACGGCTTCCAGGACCGCTTCCAGTCCTCCTTGGACAGCCAGGCGTTCTTGCCCTTGCTGACGGGGATCAGCTCCACCGGGCCGTGCCGCAGCTTCGATGCGACATAAAGCGCCTCGCCGAGGGCAAAGAGGCCCACGGCCACGAGGACCATGTCGACGCCGTCAACCAGGGTGGGGTTGTCGAACGTGAAGCGCTGCTGGGCCGTGCTGTCATCGATACCGATCAGGCCGATGAACAGCCCGAGCGCCAGGGATGCCAGGCCGCGCAGGACGGAGGCGCCCAGCAGCGCACCGACGGTCAGGAAGGCCACCACCATGAGGGCCACGTAGTCCACGGGGCCGAGGCCGACGGCGAAGTCGGCCACGACGGGCGCCAGGAAGGTCAGCAGGACCGTCGCGATGGTGCCCGCGATGAAGGATCCGATCGCCGCCGTCGCCAGGGCTGCCGCTCCCCTGCCGGCCTTGGCCATCTTGTTTCCTTCGAGCGCCGTGACGATCGATGAGGACTCGCCCGGCGTGTTCAGCAGGATGGAGGTGGTGGAACCGCCGTACATGCCGCCGTAGTAGATCCCGGCGAACACGATCAACGCAGCCGCGGGGTCCAGGGCATAGGTGATGGGCATGAGCAGGGCCACGGTCATGGCGGGGCCAATGCCGGGCAGCACGCCGACGGCGGTGCCGACGAAGACCCCGCCCAGGGCGTAGAGCAGGTAGACGGGCTGGAGCGCGGTGGAGAATCCTTCGAGCAGGAGCATGAAGCTATCCATGGAAGAACGGCACCCCCTCGAACAGCGGCCCTGGCGGCAGGGAAACACCGAGCAGGCCGCCGAAGACGTACTGCAGCACCAGCGCCAGGATCACGGACACGGCGATCGCCTTCCAGAGGGGTTTGGCGTCCAGGGACCAGGCGGCACCGCTGAAGAGCACGGCGGCGGCCACCGGCCAGCCGGCCGGCTCGATCAGGAAGATGTGCAGCACCACGAAACCCACGAGTTTGGCCAGGGCCACCCAGTCGGTCTTGGCGGTCACGTCCAGGTCTTCGCTGTCCTCGGCCTGCCCGACTTTGCCGCGGAGGACCTGCAGGACCACCCCGGCGCCGCACAGCACCAGCAAGCCGCACACGATGTAGGGGAAGGCACGCGGGCCGATGCCGGTCTCCGACGGCGGGATCGGAATGGATCCCGCCGTCGCCAGGCCCGCGACGCCCACGCTGACGAACACGAGGGCGAACAGGATCTCCCCGGTCGGCCGCTTGGCGGGCGCCGCAGGGGGCGCCGCGGCGGGTGCAGACGTTGATGCGAGGTCAGACACTGTTACTTGACCAGGCCGATCTGGGTCAGGGTGGTCTTGACCTTGGCGATGTCCTCGGTCAGGAAGGTCTTGAAGCCGTCACCGGCCAGGAACGCGTCGTCCCAGTTGTTCTTGGTCAGGGTGGACTTCCAGGCCTCTGACGCGTGCAGCTTGGTGACGACGTCGGTCAGCTTCGCTCGCTGGGCGTCGTCGATGGACCCGGGGGCCACCACGCCGCGCCAGTTGGTCAGCACGACGTCGATCCCCTGGTCCTTGAGCGGCTTGATCCCGGGAAGCGCCGGGGCCTCGGCCTTTCCGGAGACGGCGAGCGCCCGGACCTTGCCGGCCTTGACCTGTTCGGCATACTCGCCCACGCCGGAGATGCCGGCCTGGACCTTGTTGCCGAGCAGCGCCGCGATGGACTCGCCGCCGCCGGAGTAGCCGATGTAGTTCAGCTTGTCCGCCTCCACGCCCTGGGATTTCAGGATCTGCCCGGCCAGGATGTGGTCCGCGCCCCCGGCCGAGCCACCCGTGATGGCCACGCCCTTGCCGTTGGCCTTGATGTCCGCGACGAGGTCGGCGACCGACTGGTATTTCGACGACGCCGGCACCACGAGAACCAGCGGCTCTTCAGTGAGCCGCGCGATCGGGGTGGTGTCTTCGAGCCGGGTCTTGGCGCCATTGGTCTCGACCGCACCCACCATGACGTAGCCCATCACCATGAGGGTGTTGACGTCCTTCTCGGTGGCGAGCTTGGCGAGGCCGTTGGTCCCGCCGCCGCCGCCAATGTTGGTGACCTGGGCGGAGGAGACGAGCTTGTTGGTCTGCAGGTCCTGCTGCATGGCACGTCCGGTCTGGTCCCAGCCACCGCCGGGGTTGGCCGGGACGATGATGCTGAGCTTCTTGATCGGATCGGCGCCCGCGGACCCGCCGGCAGCGGTGCCGGTTCCGCTTCCCGCGCAGGCGGACATGGCCAGGACGACTCCGGCGGCGCCGGCAATGAGGGCGGCGCGACGTGTGTGGGTGGGACGCGTGAAAGCGGGCCGCGTGAAAAAGTTCTGGGAAGTCATGGTTTCTCCTAGGGCGAATGTGATGCACATCATTGGAATCACGTCACTGACCCTAGGAGCGCCCGCCGAACGGCAACAGCATTTGGCCGTAGAGGTAGTAGTGGTCATATTGGTCACGGCCCCGGCCGTCTTTTTGGCGGGCGGGCTGCGCCCCCAATGGGAAACTTGTGACATGTTTCACAAGATTCCCCTTCGGTTCCAGCTGGTCGCATTGCAGCTGGGCATCGTGCTGGCTGTCCTCACGGTGGTGGGGGCCGTGACCATCCGGATGCAGGAACAACAGCTCCGTGACGCCTACAAGGGCCGGCTGATCGGCGTCGCCGAAAGTGTTGCCCAGCTGCCCTCGGTCATCAACGCGTTCGGCACATCGTCGCCGGCCCAGACAATCCAGCCGATCGCGGAAGTCATCCGGCAGGCATCCAACGTCACCTATGTGGTGGTGACGGACCGGCACGGGGTCCGTCAGTCGCACCCCAATCCGGCGGAAATCGGCCGGCCGGTCTCCACCGATCCGTCCGTGCCGCTGTCCGGGGAGATCTACGTGGGTACCCAGACGGGCACGCTCGGTGAGTCCTGGCGGGTGAAGGTTCCCATCTTCGATGCGGCCGGCGCCGTGATCGGCTCCGCATCCGTGGGGGTGCTGGAGAGCACCCTGGCCGCCGACCTCCATGAGGACATGCCGCAGCTATTCGGCTGGCTGCTCGGGGCGGCACTGCTGAGTTCGCTGGGCGCGATGTATGTCTCGAAACTGGTGTGGCGGCGGATCTACAAACTCGAGCCCGAGGACATCGCTGCCCTGCTCGAAACGCGCGACGCCATGCTCCACGGCCTGGGTGAAGGACTCGTGGCGGTGGACGCCGACGGCAGGGTCGCGCTGGTCAACGATGAGGCACGCCGCCTGCTCGCCCTGGCCGGGGACATCACCGGGACCCCTGCAGCGGCAAGCCTGGAACCGGCGGTCCTCCGCTTGCTCTCGGCCGGGTCCGCCACGGAGGAACTGGTGCTCTCGGGTGAACGGATTCTGCTGGGCAAGGTCAATGCGGCCACCGTCGACGGCCGCGAAGTCGGCAAGGTGCTGATCCTGCGCGACCGCACGGAGCTCCACACCGTCCTGCGTGACCGCGACGGCGCCGTGGACGTGACGCAGGCACTCCGCGCCCAGGCGCACGAATTTGCCAACAAACTGCACGTCATCTCCGGGCTGCTGGAGCTCGGAAAGCAAGACAAAGCCATCGAATACCTGGGCCGCAGCCACAACGACGCCGTCTTCGCGAACCGGCCGCTGGCGGCCGGAATCACCGACCACGGGGTCCAGGCGCTGCTGATCGCCAAGTCCACGGTCTGCGCCGAGCGCGGCATCGAGATCATCGTCAGCCCGGATTCGCTGTGCTCGGTTGATGACTCGGGCGACGTCATCACGGTGCTGGGCAACCTGATCGACAACGCTGTGGACGCTGCGGGTTACGACAGCACTGTTGCCATCCGGCTGGGCGAGAGCGCCGACGGCGGGCGGACAATCGTGGTGGAGGACGACGGACCCGGCGTCCCGGTTCCTGAACGCGCTAAAGTGTTCGAGCCCGGCGTGACCAGCAAGGAGTCCGAGGGAATCAACAGCCGCGGGTTTGGGCTTGCCCTGGTCCAGCGGGTTGCCCTCCGGCGCGGAGGCCGGGCGGCAGTATCCTCATCGGCGTTGGGCGGAGCCTGCTTCTCGGTAGTGCTCAGAACAAAAGAGGCGGAACTACAAAACCAATGAACGCCATACGCACCCTCATCATTGACGATGACGTAGCAGTGGCCGGGATCCATCACGGGTTCCTACTGGCACGCGGCGGATTCGACGTCGTGGCCATGGCCCACACCGGGCAGCAGGGCATCGATCTGGCCGCGGAGCTGGGCCCGGAGCTGGTGTTGCTGGACATCCATCTGCCGGACATGTCCGGCCTGGACGTCCTGCAGCGGCTGCGCGCGCGCCGGCGGCCGGTGGATGTCCTCGTGATCACCGCGTCCCGGGAGCTGGACACGGTCCGCGGCGCGATGGCCGGCGGGGTGCTGCACTACTTGGTCAAGCCCTTCTCCTCGCAGGCATTGAATGAACGGCTCGACGAGTACGTCATGCTGCGGGACGATCTGGCCTCCGGCGCTTCCGGGCCGCTTGACCAGGCGAGCATCGACCGCCTTGTCGCGCCCTCCCGCCGGTCCGCGGTGGCGGAAACCCCGGCGGGTCAGCCCGCCCAGCCAGACCAGGCCGCCGTACGGCTGCCCAAGGGACTGTCGCGCCCCACCCTGGACGCGGTCATCGAGGCACTGAAGGCCAGTCCGGAGGACGTCTCCGCGGCCGGCCTGGCGCTGCAACTGGGCCTGTCCCGGGTCAGCGCCCGCCGCTACCTCGAGTACCTCGTGGTTCACGGCCATGCCCGGCTGACGCCCCGGTACGGAGCCGCGGGCCGGCCGGAGAACCGTTACCTCTGGCGCCGCTGAACATGTCCGGTTCTTGGAGGCAGCAATGAGCAAGTCCAGTTCATGACGGCCACACAGAGCATGTCCAGTTCATGACGGCCACACAGAGCATGTCCAGTTCATGACGGCCACACAGAGCATGTCCAGTTCATGACGGCCACACTGAGCATGTCCAGTTCATGACGGCCACACTGAGCAGGTCCAGTTCATGACGGCCACACGGGACACGTGGCACAAATGCGGGGCACGGGCCTGGGGTTGCGCGGCACAGGGCACCCATTTGACGCAGATGGCCGCAATACGATCAGCCAATCCGGCCATCTGTGGCGAATCGGCGAAGTCCAGCCCGGCAGAGTCCCACCTCGGCACCCACGAAGTTGCCCGGCGCCAGCCCCGGGACGCCGGCAGCCGCCCAGGGACCCATCGGCACAAGGCCTCGGAGAATGGTCGAGGATTCAGAGCCACAGGGCACCCAATTGACGCAGATGGCCGCAATACGATCAGCCAATCCGGCCATCTGTGGCGAATCGGCGAAGTCCAGCCCGGCAGGATCCCACCTCGGCACCCACGAAGTTGCCCGGCGCCAGCCCCGGGACGCCGGCCACCCAGGGACGCATCGGCACAAGGCCTCGGCACCCACGAACATGCCCGGCGCCAGCCCCGGGACGCCGGCCACCCAGGGACCCATCGGAACAAGGCCTCGGAGAATGGTCGAGGATTCAGAGCCACAGGGCACCCAATTGACGCAGATGGCCGCAATACGATCAGCCAATCCGGCCATCTGTGGCGAATCGGCGAGTTTCACACGGCAGAGCTTCACCCGGGCACACGCTGGTGGGCACACGCTGGTGGGCACACGCTGGTGGGCACACGTTGGTGGGCACGTGTCGATGGGCAGCCGGCCCGCGGTCAGGACCCGACGCGGCCCGCGCGGCGCAGTGTGGACGCGGCGTGCTTGAGGATGGGCCCGTCGACCATCTTGCCCTTGAACTGGAAGACGCCCGAGCCTGCCGCGGAGGCGGCATCGAGCAACTCCGCGGCTGCCGAGACGTCGGCCTCCGAGGGTGCATAGGCTTCGCGGACCACGGCCACCTGGTCCGGATGGATGCAGGCCTTGGACGAGAATCCGGACGCCACCGCGTCACGTGATTCAAGTGCCAGTCCGGCCAGATCCGGGATGTTGACGTAGACGGCGTCGATCGCGTCCTTGCCGAAGGCGCCGGCGGCCAGCAGCACGCTGGAACGGGCGTGCAGCGCGACGGCCCGGTAGCTGCCGTCCTCCGCCCGGCTGGAGGTTCCGCCGAGCGATGCCAGCAGGTCCTCCGCACCCCACATCAGGGCCACCACATTGGGCTCGGCGGCGATGGCGGCGGCGTTGAGGACGCCGGCGGCCGTCTCGCAGAGGGCAATCACGCTGTAGCCCTCGAGTTCCCTCAGCTGGGCAGCGCTCTCCGCCTTGGCCAGCATGATGTGCCGGTACGGCGTGTGCTTGAGGCAGTGCATGTCCTTCTCGAACTCGTCCGTGCCGGCCGGGTTGACCCGGACGATCGTGCGGGACGGATCCAGTTCCGGGACGTCGCCGGTGGCGCCAAGCTGGGCAAGGATGGCGCCGCGGGCCCGCTGCTTGTCGGCAGGGGCGACGGCGTCCTCAAGGTCCACGATCACGGTATCGGCGCGTTCCGCGGCTTTTTGGTACCGCTCGGGGCGGTCGGCGGGGCAGAACAGCAGGGCAGGGCCCATCAGGAAACTCATGTCTCTATTCTCCCCTTTTGCGCCGCTTCCAGCTCGGCAGCGGCGTGGGCCTCGCGTGTCCACATCAGGCAGCTGCGGGCGGCGAGCGCCACCACGTCCCCGTGCTGGTTCCGTCCGGTGTGCTGCATGGTCACGATGCCCTGCCCCGGGCGGGACGCGGACAGCCTCTTCCCGGTCACCACCGTCTCCGTGTACAGGGTGTCCCCGTGGTACAGCGGGTGCGGAAAAGACACATCCGTCAGGCCGACCTGGGCGATGATGGTGCCCTGGGTCAGCTGCGGCACGGACTGGCCCACCACGGTGGCCAGGGTGAACATCGAATTCATCAGCCGCTGGCCGAAGGGCTGCCCGGCGCTCCAGGCCGCGTCGAGGTGCAGGGCCTGGGTGTTCATGGTCATGGTGGTGAAGAGGACGTTATCCGTCTCCGTGAGCGTCCGGCCCGGCCGGTGGGCGTAGACCACGCCCTCCTCCAGCTCATCGAAATATAGCCCGCGCTGCTCGATCACCCGGGGGGTGCCGGTACCCGGGTGTGCGCCTGTGCCCGGTGAAGTCGTGCCTGCATCACTCATACGGTCAGTTCCTGGTCTTCCTCAAAGAGTTCGGCTCCGGTGGCCGCCACGACGTCCTCCACGGACACGTTCGGCGCCAGTTCGCGCAGCACCAGCCGGGACTTCCCGCCCTCGGTCACGACGTCGATCACGGCGAGGTCGGTGATGATCCGGTCCACGCAGCCCTTGCCGGTCAACGGCAGCGTGCAGGATTCCACGATTTTCGGCTTGCCGTTGCGGTCCACGTGATCCATCATCACGATCACCTTCTTGGCCCCGAACACCAGGTCCATCGCGCCGCCCATGCCCTTGACCATCTTGCCCGGGATCATCCAGTTGGCGAGGTCGCCGTTGACGGCGACCTCCATCGCGCCGAGCACGGCCACGTCGACGTGGCCGCCCCGGATCATGCCGAAGGAGGCGGCGGAATCGAAGAACGCCGCGCCCTTGTTGACCGTGACGGTTTCCTTGCCGGCATTGATCAGGTCCGGGTCGACTTCATCCTCGGCCGGGTACGGCCCGACGCCCAGGATGCCGTTTTCCGAATGCAGCACCACCTCGACGCCGGCCGGAATGTAGTTGGGTATCAGCGTCGGCATGCCGATGCCGAGGTTGACGTACTGGCCGTTGTGCAGTTCCTGCGCCACGCGGGCCGCGAGTTCATTGCGGGTCCAGCCCTTGCCCTCAGTACCGGCGGCGTGTTCGACCGCGGAGCGCCGGTATTCGTGGCGCACGGCCTCGGGACGGGGCGGGGCCTCTGCGGCTTTGTTCGTTTCCACGGCTAGGCTCCTGCCTGCTCTGGCGACAGTTTTGGTGCGCCGGAGGCACCGGTGGCCACCGCAACCGTCCGCTTCTCAATGCGTTTCTCGCCCTGCGGGGCAAGAACCACGCGCTGGACGAAGATCCCTGGGACGTGGACGTGCTCCGGGTCCAGCTCCCCCGGCTGCACGAGCTCCTCGACCTCGGCGATGGTGATCTTCCCTGCCATGGCGCACAGCGGGTTGAAGTTCATGGCCGTGGCGTGGAAGACGAGGTTGCCGTGGCGGTCACCCTTCCAGGCGTGCACGAGGCCGAAGTCCGGGGTCAGCGATTCCTCCAGCACGTACTCGGCGCCGTGGAAGCTGCGGACTTCCTTGGGCGCGGAGGCAATCGCGACGTTGCCCTCGGCGTCGTACTTCTGCGGCAGGCCGCCGTCGGACACCTGGGTGCCGACGCCGGCCGGGGTGTAGAACGCCGGGATACCCGCGCCGCCGGCGCGCAGCTTTTCGGCCAGCGTGCCCTGAGGGGTGAGGACCACCTCCAGCTCGCCGGAAAGGTATTGCCGGGCGAACTCCTTGTTCTCCCCCACGTAGGAGCTGATGGTGCGCCGGATCCGGCCGTCCTTGAGCAGGATCCCGAGGCCCCAGTCGTCGACGCCGCAGTTGTTGCTGACGGTTTCCAGGTCCGTGGCACCGCGCTCATGCAGGGCCTCGATCAGCGTCACGGGAATGCCGCACAGCCCGAACCCGCCGACGGCGAGGGAGGCGCCGTCGTGAATGTCCGCGACAGCCTCGGCGGCGCTGGCAACAACTTTGTTGATCATCGGTGATCCTTCCGGCCGGCTACAGTCCCAGTTCGCGGGCGATCAGCATCAGCTGGACCTCCGTGGTGCCCTCGCCGACTTCAAGGATCTTGGAGTCGCGGTAGTGGCGCGCCACGGTGAATTCGTTGATGAAGCCATAGCCGCCGAACACCTGGGTGGCGTCCCGCGCGTTGTCCATGGCTGCCTCGCCTGCGACCATCTTAGCGATGGCCGCCTGCGTCTTGAACGGCTTGCCGGCAAGCATCCGGGCGGCCGCGTCGTAGTAGGCCAGGCGGGCCGTGTGGGCGCGGGCTTCCATCCGGGCGATCTTGAATGCGATGGCCTGGTATTTGCCGATGTTCTGCCCGAACGCGCTGCGTTCCTTGGCGTATTTCACCGACTGGTCCACGCAGCCTTGGGCCGCGCCGACGGCCAGGGCCGCGATCGCGATCCGGCCTTCGTCCAGGATGGAGAGGAAGTTGGCGTAGCCGCGGCCCTGGGTGCCGAGCAGGTTTTCCTCGGGGACGTGGACGTTGTTGAACGTCAGCGGGTGGGTGTCCGAGGCGTTCCAGCCGACCTTGTTGTAGGCCTTTTCCGCGGTGAAGCCCGGAGTGTTGGTGGGCACCAGGATGGTGGAGATTTCCTTCTTGATGCTGCCGTCCGCGCGTTCCTCCTGGCCGGTCACCGCGGTGACGGTGACGAGCCTGGTGATGTCCGTGCCGGAGTTGGTGATGAACTCCTTGTTGCCGTTGATGACCCACTCACCACCGCCCAGCTTGGCGGTGGTCTTGGTGCCGCCGGCGTCCGAACCGGCTTCCGGCTCGGTCAGGCCGAAGCCGGCGAGCGCCTTGCCGGAGGCCAGCAGCGGCAGCCATTCCTGCTTCTGCGCCTCATTCCCGAAGCGGTGGATCGGCATCGCACCGAGCGAGACGCCGGCCTCGAGGGTGATCGCGACAGACTGGTCCACCCGGCCGAGCTGCTCCAGGGCCAGGGCCAGGGCGAAGTAGTCCCCGCCCATGCCGCCGAACTCCTCCGGGAACGGCAGGCCGAACAGGCCCATGTCCGCCATCTGGGAGACGACCTCGTAGGGGAAGCTGTGCTCTTCGTCGTGCTTGGCGGAGACCGGGGCCACCACTTCGTCGGCGAATTCGCGGACGGTGTCGCTAAGGATCTGGTAGTCCTCGCTGAGTTCAAAATCTGCCATGGGGTGACTCCTGTTTCTGAGGTACATCTGTGGTCTGTTGAAAGGTGTTGGGTGCGCCGGGGTTGGTGAGCCGGGGTGGCGGCGGTGAGATCAGTGCGGTTCCGTCATTCGGCCGCGCCCATCGCGATGACGGCTTCCTCGATCGTGTCCTCCGCTTTCGAGGGTTCAGTCGGAACAGCGGGGTGGATCGTTGCCACCACCTGATCGGCCTTGACGAGGTCGCCGGAGCCGACGCTGATGTGGACAGTTCCGTCCAGGGGCGCCACGAGCTGGTGCTCCATCTTCATGGCTTCCACCGAGAGCAGGACCTGGCCGGCCTCCACGGCGTCGGCGTTGCCGACGGACACCGACACCACGGTGCCGGGCATCGGCGAGCGCACCGCCGGGTCGGCGGCGCCTTCCTCGCGTTCGATCGCGGCGAGCACCCGGGCGAGCCGGATCTCCCGGGTGAGCACCTCGAGCCGGCAGGACCAGCCCTCGTTGCCGAGGAACACTTCCGTTGGCATCGGGTTGCCGGGGCCAGGGGGGACGGGCCCGCGGTGGACAGGCGCCAGCGCGTAGCTGCGGGATTCGTCGCCCAGAGTCAACTCCGCGGCGCCTCGCTTGGTGGACCGAAATGATGCCGGGCGTCGCGGGCCGCCGTTGACCGCCACGGCCGCCGTCCCCCGCGCCAAGGAGCCGGATACCTGCACCGTGGCGATACCGCCGTCGGGGGTCCCCAGGCTGATCCGGCGCGGGGCAGCTGCACC
Source organism: Arthrobacter sp. 05T45 (assembly GCF_056395875.1). Classification (NCBI taxonomy): domain Bacteria; kingdom Bacillati; phylum Actinomycetota; class Actinomycetes; order Micrococcales; family Micrococcaceae; genus Arthrobacter; species Arthrobacter sp. 05T45. The sequence continues at coordinate 142,128 of NZ_JBFTKI010000005.1, forward strand.
GAGCCGCCACCCGTTACCGAGATGCCAGGGGCCTGTCCCGGCGTCCTGCGTTTCATGCTCGTGCATCGCAGCGGCGAAGACGGCAGCAGCGGCCACCTCGAAGTCGCCCGGGTGCCGGAAGGAGAACTCCGGCATTTTCCGTTCGATCAGGCCGGTGTCGAGCCGTCCGGCGCGGACGTCGGCGTCGTTGATCAGCAGCCGCAGGTATTCGACATTGGTGTCGATGCCCAGCGCGGTATACCCGGCGAGCGCCTCATCGAGGGTGTCCAAAGCCTCAGCCCGGTCCTCGCCCCACGCGATGACCTTGGAAATCATCGGGTCGTAGCTGCTCGAGATTTGGAGGCCCTCCAGCAGGGCCGAGTCGACACGGACCTTGCCACTCGCGGTGTCCGGCAGTTCGTCCAGCAGCACGACCTGTCCGATGGACGGCAGGAAGTTCTTCTCTGGCACCTCAGCGTAGACGCGTGCCTCCACCGAGTGGCCGGTCAGCACGACGTCGGCCTGGGTCACCGTGAGTTCCTCGCCGGCGGCGATGCGCACCTGCCATTCGACGAGGTCAATGCCGGTGACCATCTCGGTGACGGGGTGTTCGACCTGCAGGCGGGTGTTCATCTCCATGAAGAAGAACTCGTCCGGGGCGGCGTCCGAGACCAGGAATTCCACGGTCCCGGCGCCGGAGTAGTGGACGCTGCGCGCGGCCTGGCAGGCGGCTTCGCCGATCCGGGCGCGGATCTCCGCCCCGTCGGGCAGGGATTCCAGCAGCGGGGACGGTGCTTCCTCGATGACCTTCTGGTGGCGGCGCTGCAGCGAGCACTCGCGCTCCCCGAGGTGGATGACGTTGCCGTGATTGTCCGCCAGGATCTGGACCTCGATGTGCCGCGGGGTGAGCACGAGCCGTTCCAGGAACAAGGTGTCGTCGCCGAAAGCACTCGCGGCGACCCGGCGTGCGGTGGCCAGGGTGGCTTCCAGGTCCTCGGCGCGTTCGACGATGTGCATGCCCTTGCCGCCGCCGCCGGCGGAGGGCTTGATCAGCAATGGGAAGCCGACGCCGGCCGCGGCCTCGATCAGCTGCGCGTCGGTCATGCCGGGTTCAGCGATGCCCGGGACCACGGGGACGCCGTAGCCGGTGACGTGGTTCTTGGAGCGGATCTTGTCGCCCATGACGTTCAGGGATTCGACGCCGGGGCCGATGAACGTGATGCCGGCGGCTTCGAGGGCGCGGGCAAAGTCGACGTTCTCGCTCAGGAAGCCGTAGCCGGGGTGCACGGCCTCGGCGCCGGTGTCGCGGCAGGCCTGGATGATGGCCTCGATCTTGAGGTAGCTCTCGGTGGCCGCGGCGGGCCCGATCCGGACCGCCAAGTCGGCTTCCCGCACGTGCCGCGCGTCGGCGTCGGCGTCGGAATAGACGGCGACCGAACGGATGCCGAGGGCGCGCAGGGTCCGGATGACGCGGCAGGCGATTTCGCCGCGGTTGGCGACGAGCACGGTGCCGAACAGCGGGGTGCCGGTTGTGGGGGTGGCTGGAGGGGTGGCCACGGAAGGCGTGGTGGGCGAAGAGATGGTCGGCGAAGAAAGATTCATGGCTGGCTCACATCCGGAAGAGGCCGAAGGAGGTCTCCGGCAGCGGGGTGCGGGAGACGACGTCGAGCGCCAGTCCCAGGACGGTGCGGGTGTCCGCGGGGTCGATCACGCCGTCGTCCCAGAGGCGGGCGGTGGAGTAGTAGGGGCTGCCCTGGTCCTCGTATTGGGCCTTGATCGGGGCCTTGAAGGCTTCCTCGTCCGCGGCGGACCATTCCTCGCCGCGGGCCTCGTACTGGTCCCGCTTCACGGTGGCGAGCACGCTGGAGGCCTGGTTGCCGCCCATGACGGAGATCCGCGACGCCGGCCACATCCAGAGGAAGCGCGGGGAGTAGGCGCGTCCGCACATTGAGTAGTTGCCGGCGCCGAAGGACCCGCCGATCACGACGGTCAACTTGGGGACCCTGGCGGTGGCGACGGCGGTGACCATCTTGGCGCCGTTCTTGGCGATGCCGCCCTGCTCGTAGTCCTTGCCGACCATGAAGCCGGAGAGGTTCTGCAGGAAGATCAGCGGGATCCCGCGCTGGTCGCACAGTTCGATGAAGTGCGCGCCCTTGAGCGAGGACTCGCTGAACAGCACGCCGTTGTTCGCCACGATGCCCACCGGGTGGCCGTGCAGCTTGGCGAAGCCCGTGACCAGGGTGGTGCCGTAGTTCTTCTTGAACTCGTGGAACCGGCTGCCATCGACCAGCCGGGCGATGACCTCACGCACGTCGTACTGGGCGTTGACGTCCGTGGGCACGGCACCGTAGAGCTCATCCGGGTCGGCAACGGGCTCGACGACGGTGTCCACGTTCCAGACTGGCGCGGAGGGCTTCGGCAGGGTGGAGACGATGTCCCGGACGATCTGGAGGGCATGCTCATCGTTCTCGGCCAGGTGGTCCGTGACCCCGGAGATCTTCGAGTGCACGTCGCCTCCGCCGAGTTCCTCCGCCGTGACGATCTCGCCGATCGCGGCCTTCACCAGCGGCGGGCCGCCCAGGAAGATGGTGCCCTGGTTGCGGACAATCACGGTCTCGTCGCTCATCGCGGGGACGTAGGCGCCGCCGGCGGTGCAGGAGCCCATGACCGAGGCGATCTGCGGGATCTTCGCCGCGGACATCCTCGCCTGGTTGAAGAAGATCCGGCCGAAGTGTTCCTTGTCCGGGAAGACCTCGTCCTGCTTGGGCAGGAACGCCCCGCCGGAGTCCACGAGGTAGATGCAGGGCAGCCGGTTCTCCAGGGCGATTTCCTGCGCGCGGAGGTGCTTCTTCACCGTCATCGGATAATAGGTGCCGCCTTTGACCGTGGCGTCGTTGGAAATGACCAGCACCTGGCGGCCGTGCACCAGCCCGATGCCGGCAATGACGCCGGCACCGGGCGAGTCGCCGTCGTACATGCCGTCCGCGGCCAGCGGGGCGATCTCCAGGAAGGGGCTGCCATCGTCGAGCAGCTGGTCAATGCGCTCGCGCGGCAGGAGCTTGCCGCGCGCCACGTGGCGTTCCCGGGACTTCGCGGGCCCGCCCAGCGCGGCGGTGGCGAGCCGTTCCCTCAGCTCGCCGGCCAGCCCCAGTTGGGCCTCCCGGTTCGCGGCGTAGGCGGTGCTCGTCGCATCCACCCGGCTGGCGATTGTCTCCATTGACTGTTTCCGTTCCCTGACCTGCGCGGACTTGCGCGCCGGAGCGGCAACTCAGGCCGCCCGACTATTTCGGTTAGTACCGCATAACTGAGATTTAGGTTAGTCTCTATTAACTGTGATGTCCAACACAGGGATCATTTTGTAAAGAGGGGATGCGCCGGTGACCGAGCCCAGCCAGACTGCCCAGCTTCCGTCAGCGCAGGCAGCCCCGCCCCAGGCAGCCTCAACCCAGCGCAGCCAGGCCAAGGCGAACAGACGGCAGGCCCTCCTGTCCGCCGCCGCTGCGCTCTTTGCCCTGGAGGGCTTCAACCGCGTTTCCCTGGAGGATCTCGGGGCCGCGGCCGGCGTCAGCGGACCGGCGGTCTACCGTCACTTCGCCGGCAAGCAGGCCGTCCTCGGCGCCCTGCTGCTCAGTGTCAGCCAGGACCTGCTCGACGGCGGCCGCAGGGTGGTGGCCGATTCCGACGGCGATCTGGCGGCGTTGGGCGGGCTGGTGGCCTTCCACGTCGACTTTGCGCTGAGCAACCCGGACGTCATCCGGGTCCAGGACCAGGACTTCAGCAACCTGGCCGGCGAGGACCAGGCCGAGGTCCGCACGCTTCAGCGCAACTATGTTGAACTCTGGGTGGACGTGCTGGCCGGACTGCACGAGGGCACGGAGGCCGCCGAACTGCGGATGCGCGCGCATGCCACGTTCGGGCTGATCAACTCGACCCCGCACTCGGTGCGCAGCCACGGGCGCCGGATCGGGGTCCGCCGCGCGAGGCCGCTGCTGGAAAGCATGGCGCTGGCCGCGCTCCTGGCACCGGCTCCCACCGAGCCGCTCGGCTAAGCAACTCCCCCCGCCCCGGGCGCCCTCCCGGGTCCACGTGTCCACCGCCCACGTGTCCACCCCATGGCGACTTAGGCACGGAGACGCCGTCAACGGGGCCGCCGCCGTCGAAATTGTCCTCCATGCGCCCCGGGACGGCGACAACCCCGCCCAAAGGAGCCCGCACACCACGAAGCTGCCGGCTGCCCCTTCCTTTCGGACGGGGCAGCCGGCAGCTGTGTAGAGGGACCTAGACCATCGCGAGGACCATGCCCGGATCGGCCAGCATGGCGCCGAGGTCCTGGAGGAACCGCGAGCCCTGCTCGCCGTCGACCAGACGGTGGTCGAAAGACAGGCTGAGCGTCATGACCTGGCGCAGCGCGACCTCGTCCTTGTACTCCCACGGCATCTTCCGGACCGCGCCGAGGGCCAGGATGGCTGCCTCGCCCGGATTCAGGATGGGCGTGCCGGCGTCAATGCCGAAGACGCCGATGTTCGTGATGGAGATCGTGCCGCCGGAGAGCGCCTCAGGGCTTGTCTTCCCGGCCCTGGCCGTGTCCGTCAGTTCCGTCAGGGCCAAGGAGAGATCCATGAGGGACATCCGGTCCGCGTCCTTGATGTTCGGAACCGTCAGCCCCCGCGGGGTCGCGGCCGCGATGCCCAGGTTCACGTAGTTGAACTGGACGATCTCCTGGTTGGCCTCGTCCCAGCGGGCGTTGAGGGTCGGGTGGTTGCGCAACGCAATCAGCACGGCCTTGGACACGAGCGTCAGCGGGGTGAGCTTGTACCCGGCGAACGCGCGACTGGCCTTGAGCCGTGCCAGCAGCTCCATCGTGGGCGTGACGTCGACGGTCAGGAACTCGGTGACGTGCGGCGCGGTGAAGGCACTGGCCACCATGGCGGCGGCCGTGAACTTCCGCACGCCCTTGATCGGCGTGCGGGTCTCGCGCTCGCCCGGGGCCTGGACAAGCCCTGCGGCCTGCGCCGTCGCACCGGCGGGCTCCTGGGCGGCCGCGGGCAGGTCCCCGCCGCCGACGAAGTTCAGCACATCGTCGCGGGTGATGAGCCCGCGCTCCCCGGTACCGGGCACGGCCTCAAGGTCGACGCCGAGATCCTTGGCCAGCTTGCGCACCGGAGGCGTGGACCGCGGGCGCTCCCCCGGCGCGGATGCCGCCGAGGTTTCGACCGCCTTGGATTCGGCCGGCTCGGCCGCGCGGACTGGTGCCACCAGCTCGGCCGCGACGGCCGGAGGGGCCGCTGGGGCCGCTGGGGCCGCGAAGGTGCGGGCGCGGCGGGCCGGCCGACCGGAGGCTTCCAGGACGGCGCCATAGCCCACGAGGTTCGGCTCACGCTTGCCGCCTGCGGCCCCGTCCGCACCAACACCGCCGCCGGAATCGGCGGCGCCGTCGTCGCCCTCGATCTCGAAGGAGACGATCGGCTTCCCGACCTCAACAACGGTGCCGGGCTGTTCGTGCAGGGCCGCGACAACGCCGGCAAACGGCGAGGGCAGCTCGACGACGGCCTTGGCCGTCTCTACCTCGGCGATAATCTGGTTGAGGGTGACGGTATCCCCTACCGCGACCTTCCAGGCGACGATTTCCGATTCCGTCAGTCCCTCGCCGAGGTCCGGGAGCCTGAATTCCTTGATCATGGTGGCGCTCATCCTTCCAGCCCGCTGAGGGAGTTGGGGCGGCCGAGGGCACGGTCGACGCCGTCGAGAATCCTGTCAAGGCCCGGCAGGTGGTGCATTTCCAGCTTGGAGTAAGGGTAGGGAACATCGAAGCCGGTCACGCGGACGGGAGCGGCCTCGAGGTGGTAGAAGCAGCGCTCGGTGATGCTCGCGGCGACTTCGGCGCCGAGGCCGCCGGACTGGCTGGCCTCGTGCGTGATGACCAGACGGCCGGTCTTGCGGACCGAGGCCTCAAGGGTGGCGAAGTCCAGTGGTGCCAGCGAGCGCAGGTCGACGACCTCAACCGAGATGCCTTCGTCGGCGGCCGCCATGGCGGCGTCGCGGGCGGTCTTGACCAGCGGGCCGTAGGCCACGAGGGTGACGTCCGTGCCCTCGGTGACAACACGGGCCTTTTCCATGGACAGGGCAGAGCTCAGGTCGACGCTCTCGTCCACCTCGCCCTTGTCGTGGTAGCGCCGCTTGGGCTCGAAGTACAGGACGGGATCGTCGGAGGCGATGGCTTGCTGGATCATGGTGTAGGCGTCCTGGGGGTTGGACACGCTGATCACGCGCAGCCCCGAGGTGTGGGTGAAGTAGGCCTCGGGCGATTCCGAGTGGTGCTCCGGCGAGCCGATGCCGCCGCCGAACGGGACGCGGATGGTGATGGGCATCTTGACCGCGCCCTGGGTGCGGTAGTGCATCTTGGCGACCTGGCTGACGATCTGGTCGAACGCCGGGTAGATGAAACCGTCGAACTGGATCTCCACCACCGGACGGTACCCGCGGTATGCCAGGCCGACGGCGGTGCCCATGATGCCGGACTCGGCGAGCGGGGTGTCCACGACGCGGTGCTTGCCGAAGTCTTTCTGCAGCCCGTCGGTGACACGGAAGACACCGCCAAGGGCGCCGATGTCCTCGCCCATCAGGACCACCTTGGGATCGTTTTCGAGGGACTTGCGCAGGCCCGAATTGATGGCTCGGGCAAAGGTCATCTGCGTCATCAGCGTGCACCTTCTTCAGAAGCGGCTTCTGCGGGATCGCCGAAGGAAGCCAGGTAACGGGAGTAGTGCTCCTGCTGGCGGTCCAGCCAGGAGTTGGGCGTGCTGTACACGTGCTTGAAGATATCCAGCGGCTGCGGCTCGGGCATGTTGATGGTGCCGGCCCGGAGTTCCTTGGCCACTGCGTCAGCTTGCGCGGCGACGGCGGCCTCGAGGTCCGCGGTCAGCAGTCCCTTGCGCTCGAGCAGCGACTTCATCCGGCTGATCGGGTCCTTGGCGGCCCAGTCTTCGAGTTCGTTGGCATCCCGGTAGCGGGTGGGGTCGTCCGCCGTCGTGTGCGGGCCCATCCGGTAGGTCACGGCCTCGATGAAGGTGGGGCCGCCGCCGCGCCGGGCACGGTCCAGGGCAATGCGGGTGGCTGCCATGACGGCGAGGACATCGTTGCCGTCGACCCGCATGCTGGGGATGCCGAAGCCTGAGGCGCGGTCCGCGAGCTGGATGTGCGACTGCAGCCGGACGGGTTCGGAAATGGCCCAGTGGTTGTTCTGGCAGATGAAGACGACGGGCGCCTGGAAGCTCGCGGCGAAGACCATGGCTTCGTTGACGTCGCCTTCGCTCGTGGCGCCGTCGCCGAAGTAGGCCACGGCGACACAGTCGGCGCCGTCGTTCTGGATGCCCATGGCGTAGCCCGTGGCGTGCAGGCTCTGCGCGCCGATGATGATCTGCTGGGTGGCAACGTTGACGGTGAACGGGTCCCAGCCGGCGGAGGCGTTGCCACGCCAGGCACGGACGAGGTCCTCCGGCTTCACTCCCCGGCAGTAGGCGACACCGTTGTCGCGGTAGCTCGGGAAGACAAAGTCGTCCTCGCGGAGGGCGCGGGCCGAGCCGATCTGGGATGCTTCCTGGCCGAGCAGTGGCGGCCACAGTGCCAGTTCGCCCTGCCGCTGGAGGGCCGTGGCTTCAGCATCGATCCGGCGGATGACCACCATGTCCTCATAGAGCGCGCAGAGCTGCTCATCGCTGACGTCCTGGAGCCAGGGATCGAACTCGGGATGGCTGATGCGCTCGCCCGCCGGGGTGATGAGCTGGACGAGGTCGCCGCCCGTCCGCCTCATAGAATTTTCACTGTTTCCGGGGCCCCCGGCGGCAATGCCGCCCTTGCCCGCGTCGTCGGTAAACACTGTTGTCCGCACCTTCTGACGTCGTCTGACCGGAACTCGCAGGACTCGTGATCCCGCGGCGCGCCAGCCGCCCGGGCGCCGTTGCCCCGGATAATTGTGACCCTACTCACAATGCTCATCGGGTACAACCACCCGCAAAAATATTGAGCATTATGCCCTGTTTGGTGTCCGCCAACCGTGCTAATCTTGCGCATTATGCAAACCTTGGATGGCACTGACACCCGCCTGCTTTCGGCCATGGCGCGGGACCCCCGCCGGACCGTGGTTGCCCTCGCCCAGAAGCTCGGACTCTCGCGCAATACGGTGCAGGCCAGGATGGCCCAGCTGGAGAAGAAGCACGTGTTCCTCTCCTTCGAGCGGCGGATCAACCCGGTGTCCCTGGGGTACCCGCTGATGGCTTTCATCTCCGTCCACGTCCAGCAGCAGAAGCTCGGCCCCCTCGCCGTCGAGCTCGCCGGGATTCCGGAAATCCTGGAGGGCTACGGCCTGACGGGCTCGGCGGATCTGCTCCTGCGGGTGGTGGCGCTCGACGCCGAGGACCTGTTCCGGATCAACGGCAAGATCCTGGCGTGCGACGGCGTGGACCGGACCGATACCGCACTGGCGATGGGCGAGCTGATCCCGTTCCGGATCCAGCCCCTGCTGGAGCGCGGATCCGCCGATAACTGATCCGCTTTTCGTCTGTGCCGTGGGCGGCCGCGGCGCTAGGCTGTGTCCGTTGGGTCCCCCTGAGTCCTTGGGTCCGCGCACGCGGCCCAGTGCAACAGGCAGTGGCTTGTCTGGACTGCCGGAAAGGCTTGAACCGTGAGCAGTCCCGAGGAACCACACCGCCCCGTACCGCCGCAGCCCGGGCATGAGCCTGCAGCCGGCCACCCGGCGCCCGGCCAGCCGCCCGTTCCGTACTACGCCCCGCCGCCCGGGCCACCCGCCGACGCCGCGGTGCCCAACTACGCGGCACCCAGCTACCCGCCACCCGCGACCGGCGCGGCACCCAGCTACCCGCCACCCGCCGACGGCGCACCTCCGTACTACGGCGGTCCGGGGCAGCCGCCGCCCTACTACGGCGGCGCCGCCCTGCCGCCCCCGAAAAAGAGCCGCAAGGCCCTGTGGATTGTCCTCGGGATCGTCGGCGGTGTGCTCCTGCTGGTAAGTGCCGGCGCCGTCGTCCTGCTCAACGTGGTGGGCGGAGCCACCAACCAGGCACGGGGCATCGCTGACGATTTCACGAAGATGCTCATCGCCGGTGAGGTCAGCACCGCCTACGAGAAGTACCTGGATCCGGCCCTCATGCGGAAGATTTCGCCGGAGGAGTTCGCCGCGGGGGTGCAGAGCCTGGAGCTTGACGGCAGCTGTAAACCGAACTTTTCAAGCCTCAACGTCAGCTCCAACAACGGCTCCAACGCCGCCGACGTGGCCGGAACGATCGACTGCGACACGAAAAGTGTGGAGCTGGCCTACCGTTTCGAGGGCCACGACGAGCTGAAGATGGTGAACATTCGGCTGAGGCCTCAGCGCTGACCTCGAAAAACCCTGTCGAAGCGCCCATCCACAAGAGAAGCTCCCGTGCTGCTGCACGGGAGCTTCTCTGCTGGTGCAGCCTTCCTAGTGGTTGGTAGCCTTTTCGGCGCCCACCCCGGTCAGGGAACGGACCTCCATTTCGGCCTGCTTTGTGGCGTCTTCCTTCCGCTTGTCCAGGACGGTGCCCAGCCAGCCCAGGAAGAACGCGAGCGGGATGGAGACGATGCCCGGGTTGCTCAGCGGGAAGATGGCGAAGTTGGCGCCGGGGATCATCGACGTCTTGGCCCCGGAGACCACCGGGGAGAGCGCAATTAGGATGATGGCCGCGGACAATCCGCCGTACATGCTCCACAGGGCTCCCTGGGTGGTGAACCGGCGCCAGAACAGCGAGTAGAGGATGGTCGGAAGGTTGGCGGAGGCAGCCACGGCGAAGGCGAGCGCGACGAGGAACGCGACATTTTGTCCGTTGGCGAAGATGCCGCCGGCGATGGCCAGCAGCCCGATCACCACCACGGTGCGGCGGGCAACCTTGACCTCGGTGGCGGCGTCGGCCTTCCCCTTGGCGATGACGCTGGCGTAGATGTCGTGGGCGAAGGATGCCGCCGCGGTGATCGTCAGGCCGGCGACGACGGCCAGGATGGTCGCGAAGGCCACCGCCGAGATGAAGCCCAGGAGCAGCGGACCGCCGAGGTGGAAGGCGAGCAGCGGCGCAGCCGAGTTGACGCCGCCCGGGGCTGCCTTGATGGTGTCGGCACCCACCAGCGCAGCTGCGCCGTAGCCCAGGACCAGGGTGAACAGGTAGAAGATGCCGATGAGCCAGATGGACCACACCACCGACTTGCGGGCTTCCTTTGCGGTCGGAACCGTGTAGAAGCGCATCAGCACGTGCGGCAGGGCTGCGGTGCCGAGCACCAGGGCCAGGCCGAGGGACAGGAAGTCGACCTTGGAGGTCTCCGTCTTGCCGTACTGCAGTCCCGGGTTGAGCAGGTTCGGGTTGCCCGAGGTTTCCACCGCGCCGCCCAGCAGGTCGGAGAGGTTGAAGCCGTAGATCGCGAGGACCCAGAAGGTCATGACTGCCGCGCCGGCGATCAGGAGCATGGCCTTGATGATCTGAACCCAGGTGGTGCCCTTCATGCCGCCGATCAGGACGTACATGATCATCAGGGCGCCGACGACGATGATCACCAGGGCTTGTCCGCCCCAGTCGCTGATGCCCAGGAGCAGTGAGATGAGGCTGCCGGCACCGGCCATCTGGGCCAGCAGGTAGAAGAAGCAGACGGCCAGCGTGGAGATGGCTGCCGCGATGCGCACGGGGCGCTGCTTGAGCCGGAAGGAGAGGACATCGGCCATGGTGAACTTGCCGGTGTTGCGGAGCAGCTCGGCGACGAGCAGCAGGGCGACGAGCCAGGCGACGAGGAACCCGATGGAATACATGAAGCCGTCGTAGCCGTTGATGGCGATGGCTCCGGTGATGCCCAGGAAGGACGCTGCGGAGAGGTAGTCGCCGGCGATGGCGGTGCCGTTCTGCGGGCCTGTGAAGGAACGTCCGGCCGCGTAGTAGTCGGCCGCCGTCTTGTTGTTGCGGCTGGCCCTGATCACAATGACCATGGTGATCGCGACGAAGAGGGCGAAGATGCCCATGTTCAGCAGGGTGGTGTCCTTGAGATCCGCAACGTTTACTGAGGGAACCATGAATGTCATTTTGCTGTCCCCCCAACCGGGTTGCCGTGCTTGTCGAATTCGTGCCCCTCGATTTCCTGGCGGATCGCGGAGGCAATGGGGTCCAGCTTGCGGTTCGAATAGCTGACGTACCAGCCGGTGATCGCGAACGTGGAGACAAACTGCAGCAGGCCCAGGATCAGGCCCACGTTGATGTTGCCCCAAAGCTTGATCGACATGAATCCGACCGCGTAGTCGGCCAGCAGGACATAGGCGAAGTACCAGAGCAGAAAGGCAATGGATAGCGGGAAGACAAAGCTGCGGTGACGGGTGCGCAGTTCCTGGAACTGCTCCGTCGACTGGACTTCCTTGAAGTCCACGGCCGCCGCAGCGTCCGTTTCTTGGGCGTCGTGACCCATCGGTTCCTCCTCATTGAGACTGGTGAGTCCACACCGGTTGCCGTGGTCTGCGCGGGACGCACCCTGCAACCCATCCTGCCGATGTGACTGCAATCACTGTGCACCGTGACGTGGGCTACCTACCACAGCCGGGGCAGCCTGCGTCGCTCAGCGGTCCCGGCGCTGCGCCAAACGGCGCCCGATACACCTGTTTCGCGGCCATCGGTGTCCGGGCACGTGCCAGAGCCGTCAGCCCCGGCACCGGCGGTAGGCTGGGCATCATGCCGGACTCTCCCCTGTTCACCGCCGCCGCCGTCGCGGTGATCGCCATGGCGATCACGGTGGTTGTCGCCGTCGGGCTCCAGGTCCTCCGCTCCTTCCGCGACCTCGGCACCGATGCCGAGCGCGCCACTTACACGACGCTCCACGCCGCGTCCCGGGCCGGCCAGTACCTGCGGACCGGCCTGAACCCTGCCGGTGCGGCCAAGGCCAGCCGGCAACTGCGCAGCATCCTGGGCTGCGATGCCCTCGCCATCACCGACACAACCGGCGTGCTCGCGTGGGACGGCGCCGCCGAGGAGCTCAAGCCTGCCCTGATGGGGCTCGCGTCAAAAGTGTTCGACGGCGGCCACCTCGCCGTCATTCCGGCGGGCGAACTCCAGCTCCTGGCCGCTGGCGTCGGCGGCATGACGCTGGCGCCGGAGGTGGAGCGCGCCGTCGTGATCGCCCCGATCAAAACCGGCACGCGTGTGGTGGGTGTGGTGGCCGCCTTCGCGCCGGCCGCCGGGGCGGGACTGGTCCGCGCCACCGGGGAGGTGGCTGACTGGGTGGCCACGCAGGTGGAACTGGCCGAGCTCGACGCCTCCCGCACGCTCCTGATGGAAGCCGAGGTCCGCGCCCTCCGCGCCCAGATCAGTCCGCACTTCATCTACAACTCGCTCAACGCGATCGCATCCTTCATCAACACGGATCCGGTCCGGGCGCGCGAGCTCGTGGTGGAGTTCGCCGATTTCACCCGCTACTCCTTCCGCCGCCACGGCGACTTCACCACCCTGGCCGAGGAACTGCGCTGCATCGACCGCTACCTGCTCCTGGAGCGGGCCCGGTTCGGGGACCGCGTCCAGGTCAGCCTGCGGATCGCTCCCGAGGTGCTCAGCACCGTGATCCCCTTCCTGAGCCTGCAGCCGCTCGTGGAAAACGCGGTCCGGCACGGGCTGGAGGCCAAGGAGGGCCCGGGCCACATCTCCATCACTGCGAATGACTCCGGTGCCTTCGCGGAAGTGACGATCGAGGACGACGGCGTGGGCATGGACCCCGACCAGCTGCGCGCTGTCCTTGCCGGGCACAGCGACGGCGACCACGTCGGGCTGCGCAACGTCGACGCCCGCCTGCGCCAGGTGTACGGCGACGACAACGGCCTCGTGATCGAGACCGCGCCCGGCGAAGGCACCCTGATCACGATGCGCGTCCCCAAGTCCCAGCCCCGGCACGATGCCTGATTCCGGTCGGGCAAGAATGCCTGCGGCAGTACGCTAGAGCCATGATTAACGTCCTCGTCGCCGACGACGAGCTCCCCGCCGTTGAGGAACTGGCCTTCCTGCTCGGCCGGGATGACCGGATCGGCGCCATCCACCGGGCGTCCTCAGGCGCCGAGGCCCTGCGTGCCCTCGAGGCCGAAGACGTCGACGCCGTGTTCCTCGACATCCACATGCCGGCGCTGTCCGGGCTGGACATTGCGCGGGCCATCTCCCGCAGCGCCCGCCCGCCCGCCGTCGTTTTCGTCACTGCCGACGAGGACTGCGCGCTGGAGGCCTTCGAGCTCGCGGCCGTGGACTACCTCCTCAAGCCCGTGCGGGCCGAAAGGCTGGCAAAGTCGATCGGACGCATCAGCGAACTGCTCAAGGATGGTGCCCCTGCACCCGAAATGATCACCGTGGACCTGGGCGGGACCACCAAAATGATCCGTCGCGAGGACGTGACCTACGTCCAGGCGCAGGGTGATTACGCCCGGCTGCACACCGCCGATGCCAGCTACCTCATCAGGGTTCCGCTGGCGGACCTCGAACAGCAGTGGGCCGACGCCGGATTCGTCCGCATCCACCGCTCCTACCTGATCGCGCTGAGCCACGTCAGCCACTTGAAGCTCGCCGCAGCGCGGCCCAGCGTCACCGTGGCTGGAGCTGAACTGCCTATCAGCCGCCGGCACCTGCCTGCTGTCCGGGAAAAGCTCGGCGCAACCCGTATCCGGCCGCAGGCATGACAAGGGTCCGGGTCACGGCGCCGCGCAGCGTCACACCAAACAGCGCCACACCAAACGGCACCGCACCAAACAGCACCGCAGCAAACAGCGCCGCCCTGAACGGCGGGCGCTCCGCGGCAGCCTCCCGCGAAGCGGAGGAGGAGACCGACGCCGGGCAGTTGTTCGTCCGTTCGCTCATCCGGTCCCAGCTCCGGCTGGGCCTCGTGGTGGCCCTGGGATTCCTGCTGATCATGCTCGCCTTCCCGCTGATGCTGGGGCTGGTCCCCGGCCTGGCGGACTCCACGATTGCCGGCCTTCCCTTCGACTGGGTCCTGCTGGGGGCCGGGATCTATCCCGTGATCGGCCTCAGTGCCTGGCTGTACGTGCGGACCGCGGCCAGGAACGAGGCCCGCTACCGGGACCTCGCCGGCGACAAATGACCGAACAGGTGAGGACCCACGTGAACGGCCCGGCGGGCGGCCACGCACGGGGCCCGGTGGGCGGCCACCCACGCGGCCGGGTGAACGGCCGGTGAACCCCGTCGTCGGCGTCGCGGCGTTCGCCGCCGTCTCCCTCGCCACGGCTGTGATTGGTTTCTACGGGTTACGGATCTCGCGCACCACCGGGGACTTCTACGTGGCGTCCCGGACGGTCAAGCCGTGGTGGAACGCCTCAGCAATCGGCGGGGAGTACCTCTCGGCTGCGAGCTTCCTGGGGGTCGCCGGGCTCATCCTGCTCTCCGGTACCGACGCCCTGTGGTATCCGGTGGGGTACACGGCCGGATACCTGATGCTGCTCTTGTTCGTCGCCGCTCCCCTGCGCCGCTCGGGCGCCTACACGATCCCTGACTTCACCGAGGCGCGCCTCGATTCGCGTGCCGTCCGCCGCGTCACAAGCCTGGTGGTGGTCCTGGTCGGCTGGCTCTACATCGTCCCGCAACTCCACGGCGCCGCCCTGGCCATCCGGATCACCACCGGGCTGCCGGCGTGGGTAGGCCCGGTGGCGGTGGTCGCCGTCGTCTGCATCACCGTGGTGGCGGGCGGGATGCGCTCCATCACGTTTGTCCAGGCGTTCCAGTACTGGCTGAAACTGACGGCGGTGGCGGTGCCCATCGTGTTCATGCTGCTGGTGCTGGGCGGCAACAGCTCCCCGGCGGAGGCAGCCCCCGCGGTGAATCCGACGGCGCTGGCACCCTCAGGCCCCTATCAGATCATTTCGTTGCTCGTGGCCCTGCTCTTCGGAACCCTCGGCCTGCCGCACGTGCTGGTCCGGTTCTACACAAATCCGGACGGACAGTCGGCCCGCCGCACCACCCTGATTGTCCTGGGCCTGCTCTCGGTCTTCTATCTGTTCCCCACGGCCTACGGCATGATCGGCCGGGCCTACGCCCCCGACCTCGCCCAAAGCGGGCCGGCCGATGCCCTGGTGCTGCTGCTGCCTGGCCGCCTGGTGGGCGGGGCGGCCGGCGACCTGCTCTCTGCGCTGGTGGTGGCGGGGGCGTTTGGGGCGTTCCTGTCGACGACGTCGGGCCTGGTGGTCTCTCTGGCCGGCGTTATCAGCCAGGACGTGTTCGGCGGCAGCGTGCGGGGCTTCCGGCTGGCAGCGCTGATCTCGGCGCTGGTGCCTCTGGGAATCGCGTCGATGACCGAGTCGCTGGCACTGGCCGGCAGCGTGGGGCTCGTGTTTGCCTTTACCGCGTCCACGATCTGCCCTGTCCTGCTGCTGGGCATTTGGTGGCGGGGACTGACGGACGCCGGGGCAATCGCGGGCATGGCGACCGGCGGCGTGCTCTGCGGCAGCGCGATGGTGGCCGGTTCGGTGCTGGGGGCGGCAGAGACGCCGTCGTGGCTGGCGCAACCGGCCGCGTGGACGGTACCGGCCGCGTTCGCCGTCACGATCCTGGTGTCGCGGGCCACGCGGGGCCGGGTGCCGCGGACAATGACGCGGCTGATGACCCGGCTGCACACCCCGGAACGGCCGCTCGCGACGGAACGGTGACCCTGGCGGGGCTCCGGGCGGGGCTCCGGCAACGCTGAACCTGCGGTCGCGATCCGGCGTCGGTGACCCGGGCGGGTGGTTGGCCGGTGGGGCTCCAGGCGTGGGTCCGCGCGGGGCCTGACTAGTCGATGGCCGCCATGAGCTCGACGGCGCGCTCCAGGAATGCGTCGACCTGGCTTTCCTCGTAGCCCTCCCGGCCCACGGCGGGACGGAACACGGCGCGCCGGACGTTGTCCACGCTCAGCGGCTGGTCCTCCTCGAGGTAGCCGATCAGCTCGTGGCAGAGGTCGTCGACGTCGGTGGTGTTGTAACTGCGGGCCTTGGGCTTGGACGGGCGCCGGAAGCGTTGGCCGTCCGGGCGGTGCAGGCGGCCGCGCAGGACGCCCGCGAGCCGGCCGATTTCGCGCAGCCAGGCATCTTCGCCGCGTTCGGCAACGAGCTCATCGCGCTCGCGCCGGGCGAGGGCGTCTTCGAGCCGGTCCAGCGCGGCGTCCACGCCGGCGGCGGCGTAGCCGCCCTTCACGGGATCGAAGGACACGGCGCGGACGTCCGAGCTCTTGATGGCGCGGGAGGCCGAGGACGGAGCTTCGAATGACACCCGTGCGCGCTGCAGGAAATCGTCGACCTGCCTGGCGTTGTAGCCATACTGGTTCCGCTGCACGCGGTCAAAAGACGCAGGAATCTGCCGTTGAATGTCCACTGTTACTTTGTTCCTTTGATGCCGTTCGGCTGGTTTGCTCGGCACCATTCTAGGCGCCGGAAGTGCTGGTCCGGTGCTTCTAGGCGGCGGTGAGGGCCGAGAACAGGATGAACGCCACCGGCGAGGCGAAGACAATCGAGTCCAGCCGGTCCATGACGCCTCCGTGTCCGGGGAGGATGCTGCTCATGTCCTTGATGCCGAGCTCGCGCTTGACCATGGATTCGGCGAGGTCGCCGGCGGTGGCGGCTGCCACCATGCCCACGGCGAGCACAACGCCGAACCACCACGGTTCGCCCAGCACGAAGATCATGGCCAGCACGCCCACGACGACGGCCCCGGCGATCGAGCCGGCGAAGCCTTCCCAGGTCTTTTTGGGGCTGATCTTGGGGGCCATCGGATGCTTGCCCAGGGAGGCGCCCACGAGGTAACCGAAGGTGTCGTTGGCCACCACCAAAAGCAGCAGGGTCGCGATTTCCCACGCACCCGCCGGAATCACCCCGTCAGGCCACAGGCCTACCGGCGTCTCGCCGTCGGCGGTGTGCAGCAGCAGCGCCGCAAAGCTGATCAGGAACGGCACCCAGGACAGGGTGAAGACCCCTGCGAAAATGCTCCGCGCCGAACCGGCGGCGCCCTCCAGGGTCCGCCACAACAGCACCGCCACGCTGCTGACGAGCATGGCGAAGAGCAGGCTTTCGAGGCCGCCGAAGTAGGCGGCGATCGGCATGGCGACCGTGCCGACCATCACCGGCACGATCGGCAGGCGGGTGCCTGCGGCCTCCAGCGCACGGAAGATCTCCCAGACGCCGAAGATCGCAAAGGTGGCGGTCACCAGGACGAAGCCCAGCGGGAGGAACAGCAGGCCGCCGAGGACGCACACCAGCATGCCAACGCCCACCACGGTAGCGGCGGGCAGGTTCCGGCCCGCTTTGGGCGTTGGGTTCTCGCGCTGCTTCCCCCGCCTCCGGGCGCGCGGCCCGGAGGCCTCCTGTGCCTGATTCATCAGACCTCGAGCAGCTCAGCTTCCTTGCGCTTGAGCAGCTCGTCGATCCCGTCCACGTGTGCCTTGGTCATGGCGTCGAGTTCCTTCTCACCGCGCGCGCCTTCGTCTTCGCCGGCGTCGCCGTCCTTGACGAGCTTGTCCAGCGTTTCCTTGGCCTTGCGGCGGATGTTGCGGATGGACACCTTCGCGTCCTCACCCTTGGACTTGACGATCTTGACGTATTCCTTGCGCCGTTCGGACGTCAGCTCGGGAATGGTGATCCGGATGACGTTGCCGTCGTTGGACGGGTTGGCGCCGACCTCGGAGTCGCTGAGGGCACGTTCGATGTCGCGCAGGGCCGTCTTGTCGTACGGGGTGACGAGGATGGTGCGGGCATCCGGGACCGCGAAGGAGGCGAGCTGCTGCAGCGGCGTCGGCGTGCCGTAGTACTCGACAATGACCTTGTTGTACAGGCCAGGCGTCGCGCGGCCGGTCCGGATCGAGGCGAAGTCTTCCTTGGCTACCTCAACTGCCTTGTCCATCTTGTCCCCGGCTTCGAGCAAGGTTTCTTCGATCACGGTCTCTCCTCAGAAATTGGTGCGTCCCGGGGGCCGGGGCGCGGCACGTCTTCTTGTGCGCCTGCCGTATTCCGCCGGGCGCTTTTGTCTTCCGCCTGGCGGCGGAAAGGTCCTGAAAACATCCTAGCCGCTGCTAGGGGGTGACGACGGTGCCCAGGTCTTCGCCCCGGATGGCGCGGGTGACGTTGCCCTCGCCTTCCATGCCGAAGACCACCATTGTGAGGTTGTTGTCCTTGCACATGGTCATCGCGGTCTGGTCCATCACGCGGATGTCGCGGCGGAGCGCGTCGTCGTAGCTGAGGCGGTGCAGTTTCTCCGCCGTCGGGTCCTTCTTCGGGTCGGCGGTGTAGACGCCGTCGACCCCGCTCTTGGCCATCAGGACGACGTCGGCGTGGACCTCCATGGCCCGCTGGGCGGCCACGGTGTCCGTGGAGAAGTACGGCAGGCCGGCGCCGGCGCCGAAGATGACAACCCGGCCCTTTTCCATGTGGCGGATGGCGCGGCGGGGGATGTAGGCCTCGGCAACCTGGCCCATGGTGATGGCGCTCTGCACGCGCGTTTCCACCCCGGCCTGCTCAAGG
This sequence comes from Arthrobacter sp. 05T45, assembly GCF_056395875.1. Classification (NCBI taxonomy): domain Bacteria; kingdom Bacillati; phylum Actinomycetota; class Actinomycetes; order Micrococcales; family Micrococcaceae; genus Arthrobacter; species Arthrobacter sp. 05T45. The sequence goes on from NZ_JBFTKI010000005.1 coordinate 160,633, forward strand.
AAGTCCTGGAGCGCGAGGCAGTTCATGACGGTTCCGAGCATGCCCATGTAGTCGGCGCGGGAGCGGTCCATGCCGCTCTGGGACAGTTCGGCTCCGCGGAAGAAGTTGCCTCCGCCAACGACGATTGCGACCTCCACGTCGGGAACTGCTGCGGCGATCTGCTTGGCCACGCCGCGGACGGTATCCGGGTCGACGCCCAGTTTCCCACCGCCGAAGACCTCGCCGGAGAGCTTCAAGAGGACGCGGCGCCTGTTCTTCTTTGGCTGGGCTGAAGTGGTGACGGTTTCCATGGTGCCTTCCCGTTGGTGAACTCTGAGTTAGGTTATCGTGCTGGGCGCCCAAGGCGGCATTCCGGCCGTGACCGGAAACGGTGCCTCACGGGTGCATGCAAAAGGGGTGGCCACCGTGGTGACCACCCCCTTAGCGTGTCTGGCTAGTGCCTGACTGGTGTCTGGCCAGTCTGACTAGGAACCGACGCGGAAGCGCGTGAAGGCAGTTGCCTTGACGCCGGCTTCTTCGAGGACCTGTGCGACAGACTTCTTGGCATCCTTGGCGAATGCCTGGTCAACGAGGACCTCGCCCTTGTAGAAGCCGGTAACGCGGCCTTCGACGATCTTGGTCATCGCGGCTTCGGGCTTGCCCTCGGCCTTGGCCGTTTCCTCGGCGATGCGGCGCTCGGACTCGACGAGCTCGGCCGGAACGTCCTCACGGGTGAGGTAGTTCGGAGCCATGGCGGCGACGTGAACGGCGACGTCGTGGGCTGCGGTGGCAGCCGCTTCGCCTTCGCCGTCAACAGCGAACAGCACGCCGACCTGGGCCGGGAGGTCCTTGGAGGTCTTGTGCAGGTAAGCGTCGACCGTGGCGCCCTCGATGCGGGAGATGCGGCGGACAACAACCTTCTCGCCCAGAACGGCGCCCTCTTCGATGACGACCTCGGACAGCGGCTTGCCGTCGACCTCGGTGGCGAGCAGGGTCTCGAGGTCGGCAGCGCCGGACTCGACGGCCACAGCCAGGACCTTGTCGGCCAGCTGGATGAACTTGTCAGCCTTCGCGACGAAGTCGGTCTCGCAGTTGACTTCGATCATCACGCCGACGCCGTTGGCGACCTTGGCGGCAACCAGGCCTTCGGCGGTGGAGCGGCCTTCGCGCTTGGTGGCGCCCTTCAGGCCCTTGATGCGGATGATTTCGATGGCCTTCTCGGCGTCACCGTTGGCTTCGTCAAGAGCCTTCTTGACATCCATCATGCCGGCGCCAGTGCGCTCGCGCAGAGCCTTGATATCAGCGGCAGTGTAGTTCGCCATGTGAACCCCTCTGTCTAGAAATTTATGTGGTGTACGGACCGACAGGACGGCTGCTCACCGAGTGAGCGGCCATCCTGTCGGTACCCCCTATGCAGCTGAGCGCATGTGGGGAGATCCAGATTTACTTGTCTGACTACTTGGCTTCGTCGGCGGCCGGTGCTTCTTCAGCAGCCGGTGCGTCCTCAGCGGCCGGAGCAGCTTCGGCGGCCGGTGCTTCGTCAGCAGCCGGTGCAGCCTCAGCGGCGGGCGCTGCAGCAGCTTCAGCCTTGTTGCCTTCGAGGAGCTCGCGCTCCCACTCGGCCAGCGGCTCTTCCGGAGCTTCCGTGGTGCCGGTGGCGCGCTGGTTACGGGCGATGAGGCCCTCAGCAACGGCGTCGGCGACAACGCGGGTCAGCAGGTTGACGGAGCGGATGGCGTCGTCGTTACCCGGGATCGGGAAGTCGACTTCGTCGGGATCGCAGTTGGTGTCCAGGATGGCCACAACCGGGATGTTCAGCTTCTTGGCCTCGTCGACAGCAAGGTGTTCCTTCTTGGTGTCGACGATCCACAGCGCGGACGGCGCCTTGGTCAGGTTGCGGATACCACCGAGGTTGGTTTCCAGCTTGGTGAGTTCGCGGCGAAGGAGCAGCAGTTCCTTCTTGGTGTAAGCCGAACCGGCGACGTCGTCGAAGTCGATCTCTTCGAGTTCCTTCATGCGCTGGATGCGCTTGGAGACCGTCTGGAAGTTGGTCAGCATACCGCCGAGCCAACGCTGGTTGACGTACGGCTGGCCAACGCGGGTGGCCTGCTCGGCGATGGATTCCTGCGCCTGCTTCTTGGTGCCGACGAAGAGAACGGTGCCGCCGTGTGCAACGGTGGCCTTCACGAACTCGTAGGCACGGTCGATGTAGGACAGCGACTGCTGCAGGTCAATGATGTAGATACCGTTGCGCTCCGTGAAGATGAAGCGCTTCATCTTCGGGTTCCAACGGCGGGTCTGGTGTCCAAAGTGGACGCCGCTGTCAAGCAGCTGGCGCATAGTTACGACGGGCATGCCGACGCTCCTTCCGGCAGGTCATTCATGAGAGAGCCCATGGCCCTCTTACCCTGCCAATAGTTGACGGTTGTTTAGCATTCGCCCGGGGCGGGCGTTGCTCCTGGCATCCACTGCACTTCCCATCCGCGCCATATGGACATGCCATGTGGAACGGACCGCAGGAGGCGCAGTCCTCCGCACCGGAAGTTTCAGGCTTCTTTTGAGGAGGGCTGGATACGCGTAGTCAGCTGCTGCTCCCCCGCACCCCTGAATGAGGCGTGCCGGCTTCGGCAATCACGAATATCGCGACTTACAAGCGTGAGGGCACAGCAAACTGCTCCACCAAGTGTACTACAGCGACCCCGCCCAGGAGGACGGTTTTGCCACGGCAGCGGTGCGGGGTTCGGGGGCTTTGGCGGGGGCCGGCGGGCACCTTATCCACATAGCCATGGCGGGAGATTCCGCCCGGGGTGCTGCCTTGACAGGCTGGGGCCATGAAGCTCCCACTTGGCCTGCGGGCATTGCTCCTGGCAGCACAGCTCCTGGCGGCATTGTTCCTGGCCACGTTCCTGGCACCTCCCCCCATCACCGTCGACGCCGATGTCTCCGCCGCTGCCCATGTCTCCGCCGCCGACGCCGACGCTACAGACGCCGGCTACGCCGCCGCCCGCTCCGGCCCCACAGATGCCGGCTACTCCGCCATTGCCGCCCGCTCCGGCCCCACAGACACCGGCTACCCCGACATTACCGCCCGGGCTGCGATTTCCTCCGGCCGGGGCTCCCCGAGGGCGGGGCCGGTCCCTGCGTCCGCCTGGAGCTGGCCGCTGAGCCCGCGGCCGGCGGTGCTCCGCGCCTTCGATCCCCCGGCCAAGCCGTGGCTCAGCGGTCACCGCGGCGTCGATCTTGAGGCGGCCTTCGACGGCGCCCCGCTCAAGTCGCCCGCCGCCGGGACGGTGAGCTTTGTCGGGACGGTGGTGGACCGGCCGGTCATCACGATCGATCACGGCAACGGGCTGCGCAGCAGTTTCGAGCCGGTGGCGAGTTCACTGAGGGCGGGGTCCGCCGTGGCGGAGGGCGATGTCCTGGGGCAGGTGCAGACCGGCCACTGCGGCCCGGCCCCGCCCTGCCTCCATTGGGGCGTCCGCCGCGGCGAAGACTACGTCAACCCGCTGGCTTTCGTGATGGACCTTCGGCCGTCGGTTCTGCTCCCGCCCCTGAATCCGGGTCCGTGATGCAGCATTTGGCGCCGTCTTTGATGCGCGGATCGTCCATTGACGCCCGCGGGCAGCCGCGGCGACCGTTTGGCGCCCGTTTGGCGCCCGTCAGACGATCGCTGAAATGCCCGTGATAGCCCGGCCGGTGACGAGGGTGTTGATTTCGTGCGTGCCCTCATAGGAGTAGATGGCTTCGGCGTCCGCAAAGACTTTGGCCATCTCGAAGTCCGTCACGATCCCGTTCCCGCCGAGGATACTCCGGCCCAGGGCCACGCTTTCGCGCATCCGCGCGGTGGTGAAGGCCTTGGCCAGCGCGGACTGCTCGTCCTTCGCCTCCCCCGCGTCCTCCAGCTGGGAAAGCCTCACCATCATGCCCATGGAGCTGACCGCATTACCGAGGATCTGCACGAGCTGGTGCTGGATCAGTTGGAAGGAGGCAATCGGACGGCCGAACTGGCTGCGTTCCACGGCGTAGCGCCGGGCGACGTCGAAGGCCGCGAGCTGCTGGCCCACCGCTTGCCAGGCCACGGCCAGGCGGGTGACTTTCAGGACCTTGTTGGTGTCGCGGAAGCTGTTGGCGTTGGCGAGCTTGAAGAACTCCGGCACCACAACGTTGTCGAGCGTGATGTCAGCGTTCTGCACCGTGCGCAGCGAGATCTTGTTCTCGATTTTCACGGCACTGTATCCCTCGGTCTTGGTGTCCACGAGGAACCCTTTGACCTGGTTGTCGTCGACATCGCGGGCGTAGATGACCACCCAGTCGGAGAAAGTCGCGTTGCCGATCCAGCGCTTGGCTCCATTGAGGATCCAGTTATCGCCGTCGCGCCGTGCCGTGGTGCGCGTACCGCCGGCGACGTCGGAGCCGCCCAGGGGTTCGGTGAGGCCGAAGGCGCCGATCTTCTTGAGCGAGTAGATCTCGGGAAGCCAAGCGTCCTGCTGCTCCTGGGAGGCAAGGGCTTCGATGGAGCCCGTGAAGAGCCCGTCGTGGACGCCCATGAACGTCGCGATCGACGTGTCGGCGCGGGTGGCCTCCGCGTGCAGGATGCCTGCGAAGAGGTTCGAGTAGCCCTGCCTCCGGACGGGGCTGACCAGGTCGATTTCGGCGAGCTTCGGGATCAACTCCATGGGGAACTCCGCGCGATTCCAGCAATCGACGGCGATCGGCCGGACTTCGCGGGTGAGGAACTCGCGGACTTCGGCCAACCTGTCCTGCTCCTTGGCGCTGAGCAGCTGCTCGAACGCAAAGAAATCGCCATCGGCGTAGGGCAGGTTGTGGATGTCGATGGCAGCTTTGGACATGGTGTTCCTTCACTCGATCAGCGGGGACCAAAAGGGCGCGGGCTTCGCGCCGACAATATGTTACTGATCAGTAACTTATCTCAGTGTCGGGACGCCTGCAAGTGCCGGCCCAACGAAAACCCGACAAAAAGGGAGCCGCGGCCGACGTCGGACGTCAGCCACGGCTCCCGTGGTTGCGGACCCCGGATGAGGGGGCCGCCGCAGAAATGAAAGTAGGGCTACTCGGACTTGAACCGAGGACCTTAGGATTATGAGTCCCGCGCTCTAACCAGCTGAGCTATAGCCCCTTGCGCCCGGAGCCAGACCTGGCCCGCGGGGGCCGGATTGGTTCCGGGCAAAAATACTCTAGCAATAGTAGACGCATCACACGTGCCTGCCGCCACCGGCAGGCGGCCTGCCGGTGCTGACCCGGGTGCTCTTGGACTGGACGCCGTGGAACCTGCGGCGTTCGGAGGGGCTGCAGTTCTGCCAGGCGGTGTGCCTAGAGGACCAGGTCGTCGTAGCTCGCGCCCCGGTAGATGTCCTCAAACGTCTGCAGCGTGCGCGCGATACCGTGGCTTTCCACCATTTCTCGGCTGGTCTTGCCCATCGCATCACGCTCGTGGTCGGGCAGCGAGAACACGCGCGTCAGCTTGGCCGCGAGGTCATCGCTGTCGTTGGGGATAAAGAGATAGCCATTTTCCCCGTCGCGGACCAGGTGCGGCAGCGCCATGGCGTCGGCCAGCAGGACTGGCGTGGACGCCGACATCGCCTCCAGGGTCACGAGGGACTGAAGTTCTGCCGTGCCGGGCATGCAGAACACATCGGCCGTGATGTAGGCCTTGCGAAGTTCGGCGTCACTGGCCAGGCCGAGGAACCTCACCCTGTCCTTCAGTCCGAGCCGGGCGACCTGCGCCTCCAGGGCAGGGCGGACTTCTCCGCCGCCGACGATTTCGAGGTGGATGTCCAGTTCTTTGGGCGTCTTGGCGACGGCATCGATCAGGACGTCCACGTGCTTCTCCTCCGCCAGCCGGCCGGCGAAGAGGACCGTGGGGCTGGCGTGGCGTTCCACCGTTTCGTCGGGATGCAGCTCGTAGGCTGCGGCGTCGATGCCGTTGGAAAGGGGCAGGACCTGGCGGAGGAAGGCGTGCTGGTGCATGGCTTTGGCGGCAAGCGGCGTGGGTGTGGTCACGACGTCGGCTTGGCCCATAACCTTGCCCATGTCCCGCCAGGAGATCCGGCCCACAATGTCTTTGAACCACTGCGGGAACGGCAGGAAGGGGTTCAGGTTTTCGGGCATGAAGTGGTTCGTCGCCACCACCCGGATGCCGCGCTTCACGGCCTCGTACAGGACGTGCTCGCCGATCATGTAGTGGCTCTGGATGTGCACCACGTCCGGCTGAATGCGGTCGAACAACAGCCCGATTTCCTTCTTGATCTCCCAGGGGAAGGTGACCCGGAAGTACTCGTGCGTGGGCACCGAGTGGGAGCGCAGGCGGTGGACGGTAGCCTCGTCGCTGAACTCGCTGTAGCTCGGGCCCTTGCCCGGGCGGCACGCCAGGACGTGGACATCGTGACCCCGGGCTGTCATGCCCTTGGCGAGGCGGTAGCCGAACTGGGCGGCGCCGTTGACGTGGGGCGGGTACGTGTCAGCGGCAATCAGGATGGTCAGCGGGGGCTGGTTGTCGGACGTGGTCACGTGAAGAGCTCCTGGTGGTCGCTGTGCGGACAGCTGGATCAATGGCGGCCGGCTGGCAGTCGGCACAGGCGCGCCGGGCCTGCAGCCGAAGTCTGGACTGACGCCCTAGGACCTGCCCGCTGCCTTCCGCGCGTCCTTCTTGCGCTTGGTGACTTCCGGGTGGTGCCTGGAGAGGGCTATGACTCCCACGATAGCAAGCAATGCGGCCGTCCCCATGGCAATAGCCGTCACGGGTTGGACATCCGGACGCAGTTCTCCCAGAATCACGATGCCAATCGCGATGCCCACGATGGGGTCGATCACCGTCAATCCGGCGATCACGAGGTCAGGCGGTCCGCTGGAGTAGGCGTTTTGGACAAACCACGATCCCAGAGCGCCTGCAGCAATAATCGCAACGACGCTGTACCACGGCACATTCAGCAGGAACTGCCCATTTGGATCGAGCAGATGCCTGCCAATGATGCGGGTCAGCACAGCAACGAAGCCGAACAGGACGCCGGCGCCGAGGATGTAGACGAAGGCGCTCATGCGGTGCCTGAACAGGACCGCGAGCGTGCCAAAGGCCGCAACCGCAATGGCCAGGAGCAGCACGATTGTCAGCTCGTCCTCGCTGCTGACGTTGTGATTCTCCTGCGTGGCGGTGACGGCCAGCAGCACGAACAGCGCTGAGCCGGTCACGCAGAGCGAGATGGCCACGACGGTTGCCCGGTTCATGCTCAGGCCTTGGTCCTTGGTGTTGACCACGGTGGTGATGACCAGGGCGATCGCGCCGATCGGCTGCACCACCGTCAAGGGCGCCATGACGAGGGCGATCGCGTTCATTCCCATCCCGGCGCACAGCAGAAGGAACCCGAATACCCAGCGGGGGTTACGCACGAGCCGCAGCAGGCCGTGGGTGCTCAGCGCCAGGCCGCCGGTATCGGCCTTGACCGCACTGCCCTGGCGCTGTGCCCCAAACGCCAGGCAGAAGGCGCCGAGGACCGCAAGCAAAACCGCAACCCAGACCATCAGCGGGAGCCGCCGTCGTTGGCGCGAAGCTGCCTGCCCTTGCCGATGATGGCCCAGACGTAGTTGTAGGCCGCGATCCAGTGCCCCACGAGCCCCAATCCCAGGAAGATCCACGCGACCGTGGCATAGACGTCCGCGGCGGGCACCGGAAGCTTGGAGAGCACCAGCAGCGGCGTGCCCACCAGCAGCAGGCCCGTCCGGATCTTTCCGATGCGGCTCACCGGCAGATCCGGGTGGCCGTGGAAATAGAACACTGACAGAGCCAGCAGGACTGCGTCCGGGACCAGCAGCGCGGCGAGATACCACCACTCGACGACGCCTGCGATCACGAGGGTCACGGCGACGGCGATCAGGGAGAGCCTGTCCGCAATCGGGTCCATGACCCGTCCGAGGTTGGACATCTGATTGAAGCGGCGGGCGATGTAGCCGTCCACCCAGTCGGTACTGGCCATGACGGCGAGCACGAGGGCACCGTAGCCGTACTTGTGCTCCGAGAGGACCAGCCAGATGAATAGCGGAACGCCGAGGAAGCGCACCACGGTCAGGACATTGGGAACCGTGAAGACCGCGTCGCGGTGGACGAGGGGCTGCCCGGGGCGGGCGCCGGCGCCGATGAACTTCATCGATTCCCCCTTTCCGTGGACGGCAACGGTTTGGCGTTTAGGTTCAGGGATCTGTCTAGCCCTTTATCAGCCTGCGCACCAGGACCGCGAGGGCGGCCCCAGAGGCGGCGAGCACAGCCAGGGGCTTCCAGCGCCGCTTGATCGTGTCGGCCAGGCCCTGCCCGTCAGCGGATGCGGCCGACCCCGCCGAGGATCGGGCTGAGGCGCGGAAGCCTGCGATCTTGTCGCTGAGCTGCTCCTTTCCGTCCTGGAGCCGTACCTGGGCGGCCGCCAGCAGGGTTTGGGCCTGGGTCTTGACATCGAGTTCGCGGCCGAGGTCGTCGCGGACGCCGGTAAGGTGCGTGCGCCGCAGGTCCAGCCGGCGTCGGAGTTCAGCCTCTGTGGGCGGCGGCCCGAAGTCGGGCTTGGCGGCAGCCTTTGCTTCCTTTTCCGCCGTCGCCTTGGCGGCGGCGGCTTCCTTGGCGGCCTTCGCTGCTTTGTACTGCTCGGTGCTCGGGTCCAGGATCCTGGCGTCGAAGGCGGAGCCTTCCTTGGCGATGCCGAGATCGTACTTGAGCCCACGGATCGTGTTCTCGGGGACCAACGGCATGAGCTTCTTGAACTTGTTCTGCCCGATGAGCGCCCCGATCGCGGCGATAATCAGGCAGACGGCAGAGACCAACAAGGCGGCGAGCCACGCGGGCATGATGGTGGCCAGTCCCATGATCGCTGCAACGAAGAGTCCGATCACCAGGAGTCCAACGAAGACCAAGGCGACGGCGAAGAAGGCGCCGGCGACGCCGAGCTGTGCCCCCTTGCGCTTGATTTCGGCCTTGGCCAGGGCAATCTCGTCATTGAGCTGCCGGGGCGCCAGCTTGAAGATCATCTTCAGGGTTTGCGGCAGCGCGGAAATCCGCAACCCGCTGCCTGTGCCGCCGCTGTGACGTCCGCTCATCGGTCCCGCCTAACTGGTGCCATCCGTCGATCCGCTCGCGCGGGCTTGCCGGGTCTGGACAGCTTCGCACAGACCCCGGTGTCAAAACTATCATTTAGGCTCTTGGGAGGCCTTTTCGGGCAAGGTGTGGCGCGCCCGCCCAGCCACCGGCCGGCCACCCCGGCGGGCCCTAGGATGGACCACTGTGAGCACACCCCACAATCCCGGTGATTCCCTGAGCCGCCGTCGTAAATTCCTCTACATTCTGACGCTCGGCGCTTTGACCGCCCTAGGGCCGTTCACGGTCGACCTTTACTTGCCTGCATTCCCGGCCCTGGAAGACAGCCTTGGCGTCTCCGCGGCCGCGGTGCAACTGACGCTCACGGGGACGACCATCGGTTTCGCGCTGGGACAGCTGGTCGTGGGCCCGCTGAGCGACAAGTTCGGCCGGCGCCTGCCCCTGATCGTGGCGACAGCGGTCCACATCGCGGCGTCCCTGGGCGCAGCGCAGTCCACGGACATCGCCACGCTGGGTTTTTTCCGCGTCCTCATGGGTGTCGGGGCTGCAGGGGGCGGCGTGGTGGCCATGGCCATGGTCCGTGACCTGTTCAGCGGCTACGCGATGGTGCGGATGTTCGCGAGGATGGCTCTGGTCAACGGGCTGGCGCCGATCCTCGCCCCGGTCATCGGCTCCCAGCTGCTGTTGCTGATGCCCTGGCCCGGCATCTTCCTGTTCCTGGCCGCCTACGGGACCTGCGTCATCATCGCGGCCCTCTTCGTGATCCGGGAAACCCTGCCGCCGGAACTGCGCGGCAAAACCGGGATGACCATGGGCCAGCGTTACAAGGTGCTGTTCTCCGACCGGATCTTCGTAGGCCTGCTGCTGGTGGGCGGGATGAACTTCGCGGGCCTCTTCACCTACCTCTCCGCCTCGCCTTTCCTGTTCCAGAATGTCTACGGGTTCACGCCCCAGCAGTACGGCCTGCTCTTTGGCGTCAACTCGCTGGGCATCGTGGCAGGCGTGCAGACCAGCGCGCGGCTCATCAAGCGCGTCCCGCCGCAGTGGATCCTGGCTTGTTCCACGGCCTGGATGTTCGTCATGGCCGTCCTGATTGTCGTCTTCGACCAGCTGGGGTTCGGGCTGTGGGGCGTCCTGGTGCCGCTGTGGTTCTACATCCTGGGCGCCGGTTTCACCTTCCCCACCGTGCAGGTCCTGGCCCTGGCCAAACACGGAGCCCAGGCCGGAACCGCGGCTTCACTTCTCGGCGCGGCGACCTTCTTGATGGCTGGCCTGGTCTCGCCGGTGGTCGGCTGGCTCGGCGTCAGCTCCGCAACCCCGATGGGCGCCGTCCAGGCCGTCTGCATCCTTCTGGCGGCCGCTGCACTGTGGCTGGTTGTTCGGCCCAGCACGGTGCCACCGATCCAGTAGCCGGGCCATCCCCCCGGGGGGACACGCCCATTCTTCACGGCCTCCCCACGGGACATGCCCATTCTTCACGGCCTCCCCACGGGACATGCCCATTCTTCACGGCCTCCCCCACGGGACATGCCCGTTCTTCACGGCCTCCCCCACGGGACATGCCCATTCTTGGCGCCCGGGGCTGGACATATTGGCACTATGTCCATCCGCCAGGACCACCACTGGACATGTCCCAAGGGCATCCCGCCAGCACTGAGCATGTCCCCCGGACAGCCCCAGTACAGCGAACACCGTGGCCCAACCCTGTGCCTGTGGCGCTGCCCAGCCGTACTCTGCACCCCTGCACACTTGTGCCTGTGCCTGTGGCGCTGCCCAGCCACACCTTGCACCCCTGCACCCCTGCACCCCTGCAGCTCTTGTCCTCTGGCCCGTCGCTCCGCCAACATGGCCTGCACCCTGGCCTCTGCCCTAGGGCCCCGCCCAGCCGCCCACGCATCGCTGTCCGTGGCCTGCAGCCCTTGCGCCCCCCTCGCGCCCTGTTCGACGTCCGCGCCGGGCGATAAAGTTATTTCATGCCCGACAGGCAGGATCACCAGCCCCTTCCGGCCACTTGGCAGCGGTGTGACGCCGGAATCCTGCCCCTGTGGTGGGATCGCTTGTGCGCTCAGACCAGTCCGCAGTCGGCCGCCCTGTTCGCCGCCGGCCTGTTCACCGAAGACCGCCGCCGCCCAATCGCCCAGTGGTACAACCCCGCATATGACTCCGCCCTCCTCGTGGCACCGGAATCTTCCCCGGAATGGCCGGTGCAACGGTTCGGCATCTTCTATGCGCCCCCGGGCGGCGGATTCACCCAGGTCCACTCGGCGCCGCATGAATGGCACCCGCGGGAACCTCGGAAATCCCCCACGGAGCTGGAGGCCTTCCAGGCAGCGGTCGCCGAGGCCCAGCGCTTCCTTCAGGTGGAAATGTACTTCGTCTGAACCTCCACCTGAACTGCCCGCCACTGCGTTGCCCGGCGGAAAGCCCTGGCCATTGACGGGGCAACAAAAAAGAGGAAATAAAAAAGGTCCCGCGGCTGGTTTTCACCGGCCACGGGACCTGTCCGCTCCTCCTGCTGGACTTGAACCAGCAACCCTTCGATTAACAGTCGAATGCTCTGCCAATTGAGCTAAGGAGGAATGAAGCAGGTACGACATTAGCAAAGGTTTTGCCGGTAGGGAAATCGGCCACGGGGCCAGCGCCTGCCAGTCGCAAAATACCCCCTCCGGGTATAAAAAAGTCCCCGTTCCGGAACCCGGAACGGGGACTGCGCGCTCCTCCTGCTGGACTTGAACCAGCAACCCTTCGATTAACAGTCGAATGCTCTGCCAATTGAGCTAAGGAGGAATGAAGCGGGTATAAGCCTAGCAAACACCAGCCCGGGAAACGAAATCGGCGGCTCAGGCGTCCGAGCGCAGGGACCGCCGCTGCATCTCAAGTTGCATGAGTTCGCGATTCAGCCGCTGGAATTCCTCGGGGTCGGCCGAGGCGTCCAGACGCTGCAGCTGGCCCATCTTCTCGGCCTTGACGCGGGTGATCTGGAGCTCGAACAAGCGGGCGAGGATGTCCTTGCAGTAGCGCAGGACGCCTTCGGGGGTGTTGGCCGGCAAGGGCACCACGGAGAGCTCGGACACGAGCGGGCGAAGGGGCTCAGGGACCTCCTGCAGCAGCTGCTCGACCCAGCGCACCGGATCCCCCGAAGACCCGAGTCCGGTGGCCCGGATGGCCTCGTGGATGGCGAGATAGGCGGGTGTGGAGAACCGCGCCTCCGAGAAGCGCTGCCACGTCTCGCCCTCGAGCATGCCGGGTTCCTGCAGTGCGACCTCGAGCGCCTGGCGCTCCATCGCGGCCACGGGGTCCCGGGGATCGGGGCGGTTGAAGGACGGGAGTACGGCCGACGGCGGCAAGGGGGCAACGCCGGGCGCGGTCCCGGCAAAGCCGCGGCCGGACCCTGCATATCCCTGCCCGCCCCCTTGCCCGTGGCTCTGGGCCTGGCCGCCGCCCGGTGGAGCCGATGCAGCCTGTGCGGCGCGCTTGGTCGCCGCGCCGACGGCCCTGCTGACCTCCTCGACCGGCATCCCCAGCCAGCCGGCGAGCTCCCGGGCATAGGCCGGCCGGATTCCGGCGTCGCGAATCTGCGCCACCACGGGCGCGGATTCACGCAGGGCCGCGATCCGGCCCTCGACCGTGTCCAGATTGTGCCGCTTCAGGGTGGCCCGGATGGCGAACTCAAACAGCGGGCGGCGGCTACCGATCAAATCCCGGACGGCGGAGTCGCCCTTGGACTGGCGCAGTTCGCAGGGGTCCGCGCCGTTGGGTTCGACCGCCACGAAGGTTTGTGCGACAAACCGCTGGTCCTCTTCGAAGGCGCGCAGGGCCGCCTTCTGCCCGGCGGCGTCGCCGTCGAACGTAAAGATGACCTCTCCCCCACTGCCGTCGTCGGAGAGCAACCGGCGGGCGATCTTGATGTGCTCGGTGCCGAAGGCGGTCCCGCACGTGGCTACCGCCGTCGGAATGCCCGCCAGGTGGCAGGCCATGACGTCGGTGTAGCCTTCCACGACCACGAGCTGGCGGTCTTTGGCGATGTTGCGCTTGGCGAGGTCGATTCCATAAAGGACCTGGGACTTCTTGTAGAGCGCGGTTTCGGGGGTGTTGAGGTACTTCGGGCCCTGATCGTCCTCGTAGAGCTTGCGGGCACCGAAGCCGATGGTGTCGCCGGCGATGTCCCGGATGGGCCAGATCAGCCGGCCGCGGAAACGGTCATAGATCCCCCGGCCGCCTTCAGAGAACATGCCGGTCAGCTTGAGTTCCGGGTCCGTGTAGCCGCGGCCGCGGAGGTGCTTGAGGAGCGAGTCCCAGCCCTGCGGCGCGTAGCCCACGCCGAACTGTTCGGCCGCCGCACGGTCGAAGCCGCGCCCGTAGAGGAAGTTGCGGCCCTCAGCGGCGCCGGGGGTGAGCAGCTGGGCACGGAAGAACTCGTCGGCCACCTTGTGCGCGTCCAGCAGCCGCTGGCGCCGGCCGATGTCCTCCCGGTTGGGCCCGGAGCCGCCGTCCTCGTAGTGGAGCTCGAAGCCGATCCGGTGGGCCAGCTTCTCCACGGCCTCGTGGAAGGAGATGTGGTCCAGCTTTTGGACGAAGGAGATGACGTCGCCGTCCTCGCCGCAGCCAAAGCAGTGGTACCGGCCAACCTGGGGTCGAACGGTGAAAGATGGAGAACGCTCGTCGTGGAAGGGGCACAGACCCTTGTAGGACCCGAGCCCGGCTCCCTTGAGCGTCACGTAACCGTCGACGACTTCCTTGATGTCGGTGCGCTGGCGTACTTCATCGATGTCTTCGCGTTTGATCAGGCCGGCCACATTGCCATCCTAGTCCCCGGGTACGACGCCGACGGGCCGGCCATGGGGGCCCTCACCACAGCGACGGCAGGCTGCCCACGAGACGCTCGTACATGGCCAGCGCCGAGCCGTCCGTCAACGACGCGACCTGGTCGATGACGACACGCAGCCGCGCGGCGTCGTCGCCCGCGTCGAGCCAGTCGGCGGCGAACATCGGTTCCAGATGGCGGTCCCCCGTGGCGCTGAGCGCGGTGACGAGGGCATGCAGGACCTCACGCTGACGCTCGTAGATGGGCTGCCGGTGTTCGGTGGTCATCACGAAGGTGGTGGCCAGGCCCTTCATGACCGCGATTTCCATCACGGTTTCATCCGGAACGATCAGCTCCGCGTTGTAGCGGGTCAGGTTTTCCGGACCGTAGACCGTGCGGGTGGCCTCCAGCGCGCTCTGGCAGAAGCGGCCGATGAGCTGGCTGGTCATGTCCTTGAGCGCCGCCATGGCTTTGCGGCTGCCGTCGGCCTCGCGCACCCAGACATCCGTGGCCTCCAGCCGGGCCAGGGCGGCGTCGATCGCGGCGGGATCGTTCTGCGGCAGGTACCACTGCTTGGCGTAGCCGACGACGCGGGCGCGGTGGTCCGGGTTGTCCATCCAGCGCAGCTGGAAATGCCCTGCCACGATCGCGTCCTCGACGTCGTGCACCGAGTAGGAGATATCGTCCGCCAGGTCCATGACCTGCGCTTCGAGGCAGGACCGGCGTTCCGGGGCGCCGTCGCGGATCCAGTCGAAGATGGGGAGGTCGTCCTCGTAGGCACCGAACTTGCTGGTCCGCTCCCCGTGGATGACCGGGGCGTTTACCGCGGACCACGGGTATTTGGCGGCGGCATCGAGACTGGCCCGGGTCAGGTTCAAGCCGGCCGGCCGGCCGTCGGCGGCGAGGACCTTTGGCTCCAGCCGGGTCAGCAGCCGCAGCGTCTGGGCGTTGCCTTCGAAGCCGCCGATCCCGTGCGCCACCTCGTTGAGGGCGGCTTCGCCATTGTGGCCGAAAGGCGGGTGGCCGAGGTCGTGGCTGAGGCATGCGGTGTCCACGACGTCGGGGTCACAGCCCAGCGCACGGCCCAGTTCGCGGCCCACCTGGGCAACTTCGAGGCTGTGCGTGAGCCGGGTCCGGACGAAGTCGTCGGTATCCGGGGCCACCACCTGGGTCTTCGCGCCGAGCCGGCGCAGCGCCGAGGAGTGCAGGACCCTTGCACGGTCACGCTCGAAGTCCGAGCGGTAGGTGCTCTTGGGCGGCTCCTCGACCCAGCGGGCCCAGTCGCGGGACGTATACCCGTCCAGGACGGGCGCGGTGGTCCGGGTCTCAGCCACCGGAGACATCCAGTTCGGCGAAGGAAATATCGCGGGTCTGGGCGTCATCCAGCGTCCGGTTCAGCAGCCAGTCCTTTGGCAGGGCCGGTTTTTTGGGCGAACCAGCGCGGCCGCGCGGACCCTCGGCGTCGCCTCCGGGATACGGCGAGTCGAGGTCCAGCTGGTCCAGGGTGCCGCGCAGCACCTCCAGGCTGGTGACGAGCGCCAGCTTGGTCCGCAGTTCGCTGCCGACCACGTAGCCCTTGAAGTACCAGGCAATGTGCTTGCGGATTTCGCGCAGGGCTTTGCCCTCGTCCCCGAACGTCTCGACCATGAGCTCAGCGTGCCGGTACACGCTCTCGGCAACCTGGCGCAGGTCCGGCCGGTGCCGCTGGTCGCTGCCTTCGAACGCGGCCATGAGGTCGCCGAACAACCAGGGCCTGCCCTGGCAGCCACGGCCGACGACGACGCCGTCCACACCCGTTTCGCGGACCATCCGGACCGCGTCCTCCGCGGACCAGATATCTCCGTTGCCGAGAACGGGAATGTCCGGCAGGGCCTCGCGCAGCCGGGCGATGGCGGACCAGTCGGCCTGGCCGGAATAGAACTGGGCGGCCGTGCGGCCATGAAGGGCGACGGCTGCGACGCCGGAATCGCGGGCAATCCGGCCGGCATCGAGGTAGGTCAGGTGGTCCTCGTCGATGCCCTTGCGCATCTTGATGGTCAACGGGACATTGCCCTTGGAGGCTTCCTTCACCGCGGTCTGGACGATGGAGGTGAAGAGGTCGATCTTCCACGGCAACGCCGATCCGCCGCCGCGCCGGGTGACCTTGGGCACGGGGCAGCCGAAGTTGAGGTCGATGTGGTCCGCCCGGTCCTCCTCCACCAGCATCCGGACGGCCTGGCCGACGGTGACGGGGTCCACGCCGTACAGCTGGACGGAACGGACTTTTTCGTCGTCGTCGTGCGAAATGATGCGCAGCGACTCCGGCGTGCGCTCGACGAGGGCGCGCGAGGTGACCATCTCCGCCACGTACAGGCCGCCGCCGTATTCACGGCACAGTCTGCGGAAGGCGGAGTTGGTGATGCCCGCCATGGGAGCCAGGATCACGGGGGTGTCCACCGTGATCGGGCCCAGCTTCAGGGGCGGGAGTTCCAGCTTGGGGGCGGGAGGGGTTGCTACAACAGTCACCCGACCATTGTCTCAAAGACGGGCAAATCGGCCCGGTCCCGCTCCGGCTATGTGGAAATCTTCCCGATCTGGCGGCGTTCGGGGTGCCTGCAGATTCCTCGTCAGCCCCGCAGTGCGGCCCGCCGCCCGCGGCGCGTGGCAGCACCGGCGCCGTCGGACCCGCCCGGGTCCGACGCGGGCCCTTCCGGCCTGCCCCGATCCGAAGCAGTCCGTTCCGACGCAGTCCGTTCCGACGCGGTCCCTGCCACCGCACCACCCCTGATGCCGGTGGCCTTGACCACCAGCACGGCGATCAGGGTGGTGACCGGCACGGCCAGGACGAGTCCCACGGAGCCGACGAGGGTGCGGATGACTTCCTCGGAGAGTTCGGCACTGGTCAGGGCGTCCCCGAGCGGCCGCTCGTAGAGCATGACCAGGATCAGCACCGGCAGGGCCGCGCCGGCGTAGGCAAACGCGATGGTGTAGACGGTGGAGGCGATGTGGTCCCGGCCGATCCGCATGGCGGACGTGAAGAGCTGCCGGGCGCTGGTTTCGGGGGCGAGTTCCCACAGTTCCCAGACGGCCGAGGACTGCGTGATGGTGACGTCGTTGAGCACGCCCAGCCCGGAAATGATCAGTCCGCACAGGATGATGCCGGAGATTGAGATGTTGTCCGAGATGTTGGTCAGGGTGGCAGCGTCGTGGCTGCCCACACCGGCGAGGTTGGCGGCGTCGGTGGCCCAGGCCGCCAGCAGCGCCGTAATAGCGAGGCCGAACACCGTCCCGAGCAGCGCCGTCGACGTGCGGGCGGAGAAGCCGTGGGCGAAGTAGAGCACCCCGATCATGATCACCGTGGATCCCACGAGAGCCAGCAGCAGCGGCGGCTTGCCCTCGACCAGCCCGGGCAGCATGAACGAGACAAGCACAACGTACGCGCCGACAAGCCCGATCAGGGCCCGCAGTCCGCGCCAGCGCGCCACGGCGATCACCACGACGGCGTAGAGCACGGCCAGGAAGATGATGGGCAGGGTCCGGACAAAGTCGACGAAGACATAGGCCGGCGCGCCCTGGCCCGCGGCGTCCTGCACCTTCGAGAGGTTCAGGTAGCGGATCCCGTCCCCGGGCTTCACGCCGTGGGACTTCGCGACGTCAGGGTTGATGACCACTTTCACCGGGTTGCCGCCCTTGTCCGGCTCAGTGTAGGCGAACGTGCATTGAGAGCCCTCGTTCGGCGGCTGCGGCGCGGCGCCGGAACCGGAGGTGCCCTGCTGGGCGGCGTCACCGCCGGCCTGGATATCCGAACAGCTGCCGACGACGACCCGCTGGATCTTGCCGGTGTCAAACGTCACCCCCGGGGCCGCCGCGTACGGGCTGGCCAGCGTGATGCCTTCCTTGCTTCCCGACGGCCACATGAAGGCCATGGCCGCCAGGGTCAGCAGCGTCAGCGGGATCAGGATGGCAGCCAGGATCCAGTTGGCCTTCTTCCGCGCAGCCAACATTTGAGGCGTCGGCTCCGGATGTTCGTTGTGGGAGTGCGAGTGTCCGGCGCCCATCAGCAGTTCAACCTCATGCCGAAAACTTTACGGCGTGGGCGGTTCCGCTCAGGACCGATGACGCCGCGCTTACACCGGCGCGATGTTCTGGTTGACGTGGAAGAGGTTCTGCGGATCGTATTTGGCTTTGACCTCCCTCAGCCGCTTGTAGTTCTCCCCGTAGTTCTCCGCAACCCTGGGCAGATCATCGCCATCCATGAAGTTGATGTAGCCGCCGGGGGCAGAATAGGGCCGCAACGCGGCCGCGTAGTCCCTCACCCACGCGATGTTTGCCTCGTTTTCCGCGGGGTCCATCCACTGCGCCGCGATCACGGGCGAAAACTTCACGTTCCGGTTGGCGAACGCCGTGTCCGTCGCGCCCACCCGCTGGACCGCACCATCGATGGGGTAGATGTGTACCGCGGTCTGCACGCTGGGGACCTTGCTGCCGTGTTCGATGTGCGCCGCGATGGCACCGTCGTTCAGTTCCGCCAGAAAATCCGCTTTCCAGTAGGCCTGCATGCCAGGGGGCTGCAGCGGGTCGAAAGCCGAGTTCAAGGCGGGGTACGGCATTGGTCCCACCATGGATCCCGCCGCCGGCGCGGCGTCCAGGAACGGCTGCCAGCGTGCCGGACCTTCCGCCGGATCACCGGTCCACATGCCGACGATGACGCACACCGGTTTGCCATGCCATTCCTCGGGCAGGAACGGAACAGGAGGACCCTGGTGGAAGCCCAGGAACGCGCCAAACTCTTCAGGGGCGGTAGCCATGTAGTCCCGGTAAAACCGCGCCACCGTCTCGGCATGCTCGATGGGGTAAATGATGATGCCGGCGTGGACCATGTCCACGGGGTGCATCCGGTACTCGAACGACGTCACGACGCCGAAGTTCCCGCCGCCGCCGCGCAACGCCCAGAACAGGTCCTCGTTCTCGCTTTCGCTGGCGGTAAGGAATCTTCCCTCGGCCGTGACGACGTCGGCAGAGAGGAGGTTGTCGCAGCTGAGGCCATACTTGCGACTCAGGTATCCGATGCCGCCGCCGAGGGTCAACCCGGCGATACCGGTCGAGCCGACAATGCCGCCGGGAGTTGCCAGCCCGAAGGCATGGGTCGCGTGGTTGAAGTCGGCCCACGTCGCACCCGGCTCCGCGCGCGCCGTCGCGGCTGCCGGATTAACCCGGACGCCGGTCATGTTGGAGAAATCGATGACCAGGGCGTCATCCCACGTGCCAAAGCCCGGGGCACTGTGTCCTCCACCGCGGACCGCCAGGTCCAGGGAGTTGTCCCGGGCGAAGTTGACGCAGGAGATGACATCGGCCACCTGGGATACCTGGGCCACCGCTGCCGGCCTCTTATCGATCATGCCGTTGAAGACTGCCCGTGCCGCGTCGTAGCCGGCGTCGCCGGGCGTGATGATCTGCCCGCGGACTTGCCCGCGCAGGCTATCGAACTGTGTTCCGTTCATTTTGTATACCGTCGATTTCGTCGTGAGATTCGACCGGACGGTTCTCTGCGCTCCCAGCCGGCGTGGCGCCCGGAGGTTTACCTGCTCATGCCTACTCTTCCCGCATTTCCCCGTCAAGGGCGCCAGCAAATGCACGCATGCCGGCCGCACCCATCACCTGGGGCGCCGGCTCCGAATCCACACTAGGGACCACCGGCCTTGACGGGACCGGGCCGCAACCTATGGTTGGTAATTGACGGACGAAGGACCGGAAGGACACATACGTGGCAATGCGCAAACTCGACGACCGCGAGCCGGAGGCGGGCCGTTCCGGGCCCGCCGCCAAAGCCGTGCTGACCATCGCCGAAGCCGCCGGGGAGACCCGCGGAGTCGTGTTGATCCTGCACGGCGGTCGGGCCGACAGTTTTGATGCAGTCCGCGGCCGGCACCTGAGTCCGGCCCGGATGCTGCCCTTCGCCCGGGCGCTGCACAGGCAGGGCGGCCCGCACGGGCTGGCCGCGTGGACCCTGCGCAACCGCTACCGCGGCTGGAACGGGGAGGACATGTCCCCCGTTCACGATGCCCGCTGGGCGCTCGCCCGGATCAGTCAGGAACATCCCGGCGTGCCGGTGTACCTGCTGGGCCACTCCATGGGCGGTCTCACGGCGCTGTGCGTGGCCGACGACCCGCAGGTCGAAGCCGTCGTCGCGCTCGCCCCGTGGGTGAACCACAAGACTTCGGTCCAGCCTGTCGCGGGCCGCCGCGTCCTGATCGTCCACGGGACCGACGACCGCTGGACCAGCCCGGCGAACTCACTGGACTACGCCCGGCGCGCCGAGGGCGTCGCCGCGTCCGTTGACTACGTCTCGCTCAAGGAAGCCGGCCATTTCATGATCCGCCGGCTGGCACTGTGGAACGTACTTGCGAACGGCTTCGTCCTGGACGCCTTCGGCGAGGCAACGGAGGCCGATGTTTCCGGCGCCAGGGACGCATTGCGCAGCGCCCTCGGCGGAGCCCCGCCGGCGGCCGGAACGCGTATGCCGGTGGTGTTGTGATGCCGCCGTTCCCGCTCGATGCCTTCCTTGGCAGCCTGCCTTGGGCCATCGCGGGACTCGTGGTGCTGCTCGGAGTGACTTTCGCGGTTGCCGTGCGGCAGAACCGGCACTCCGTCATCGACACCGTCTGGGGTCTGGGCTTCGTGGTGGTGGCCGGCATCTCCTGGGTGCTTTCGGCCGGATACGGCGACGCCGGCAGGCGGCTGCTGCTGCTAGCCTTGGTCGCCGTGTGGGGCATCCGCCTCGCCGTCCACATCGGGGCACGCGCACGCGGCGGCCACGAGGACCCGCGCTACGTGGACATGCTCGCCGGAGCGCCCGGATCACGCCACGTCTATGCCCTGCGGCGGGTATACCTGCCCCAGGGGCTGGTGATGTTCTTCGTCTCGCTCACTATCCAGGTCGGCATGTTCGCCACGGGAAGCCTGGGCTGGCTGGCGTTCGCCGGCGTCCTGCTCTGGATCCTTGGCTTCGTGTTCGAGACGGTCGGCGACTGGCAGCTGACGCAGTTTAAGGCCGATCCCGCCAGGCGCGGCACCGTCCTCAACACCGGACTGTGGCGCTACACCCGCCACCCCAACTATTTCGGCGACGCCGCCGTCTGGGCAGGGCTGTTCCTGGTGGCGGCCGATTCCTGGCCGGGTGTCCTGACCGCCCTCTCCCCCGCCTTGATGATCTGGACGCTCGCCGGCAAGACCGGGAAGCCGCTGACGGAAAAGGCAATGTCCGCGCGTCCCGGGTACAAGGAATACATCGACTCCACCTCCGGCTTCCTGCCCTGGCCGCCCCGGCGGCGGGTGGGCGGACACTGACGTGCGCGGCCCGGCAGGTGCCCGGCACGGGCTGGGCTGGCGGCCCGTGAAGTGGCGGCCGGAGCCCAGCGACCGGTTCTACCGTTTCATTGTCCGCACCGGGCTGGCGCTGCGCTGGCTGTTCCGGATCCGCGTCCTCGTCACGGGGCGGGAGCACCTGCCCCAGCCCGGGCCGCCCAATCCCTCAACCCGCGGCGCATCAACCCGCCTCCCGTCCCGCCCGGTGGTGCCCGGCCAAGGCGCCGTGGTCGCGATCACGCACTTCGGCTACCTCGACTTTGCCTTTGCCGAGATGCTGCTGTGGTGGCACAACCGGGCCCAGCTGCGTTTCCTCATCACGCAGGGCGCCGCCGACCACTGGTTTGCCGGCCCCGCGGTCAGCGCCGCCGGGCATGTGGTGGTCGGGTACGGATCGGGAGCACACGCCTACGACGCCGCCGTCGCCCGGCTTAGGGAGGGCGAATACGTCGCCGTCCTGCCCGAGGCCGGCGTGAGCCGAAGCTTCACGGTGCGCGAATGCAAGACCGGTGCGGTGCGGATGGCCGCCGAGGCCGGCGTGCCGATCATCCCGGTCTCCGTCTGGGGCGCCCACCGGCTGATGACCCGCCACCATGCCTTCTCGCCGCGGCGCGCCTGGCGCGCCCCGGTCCGCATCCACGTCGGCGAGCCGATCCTTCCGGGCTCACTCCCGGACCCGTCCGACGACGCCCGGACCGCCACGGCGCGCCTGGCCAAGACCCTGCAGGACGGGATCGACGCCGGCATCACCGACTTCCCCCTGCGACCGGCCCCCGGGGCCTGGTGGATGCCGGCCGGTCTCGGCGGCGGCGCCCCGACTGAGGAGGAAAGACGCCGGCTCGACAAGGCCGACGGCCCCCGGCGCGCAGGTGCCAAGCGCCGATAAGCCCTACTTCCGCCATCGTCTTGACTAAACTCCATGGGGTACAAAAAGCACTCAATGGAGAGGGACACCTGTGGCAAGCACAGTCGTGACCAAGAGCGGAACCGAAGAACGCGGTCTCGCACGGATAGCCCAACGAATGGCGGCATGGACGGAGCGGTGGTTCCCGGACGCCTACATCTTCGCCCTCGCCGGCGTCGTCATCATCGCGGTGGCCGCACTCGCCATCGGCGCCACGCCCCAGGCAATCGCCGACTCGTTCGGCAACGGCTTCTGGGACCTGACGGCCTTTACCCTGCAGATGGCCATGGTGGTCCTCACCGGCTACGTCGTGGCCACCTCCCCGCCCGTGGCGGGACTGATCAACAGGCTGGCGCTCGTGCCGTCAACGGCGCGAACCGCGGTGAGCTTCGTGGCCGTGCTCGCCATGTCCGTGTCCTTCCTCAACTGGGGGCTCAGCCTGATCTTCGGCGGGCTGCTGGCCCGCGCGATTGCCCGCCGCAAGGACCTGACGGTGGATTACCGTGCCTTGGGCGCGGCGGCGTTCATGGGCCTCGGCGCCGTCTGGGCCCTGGGGCTGTCCTCCTCTGCCGCGCAGCTGCAGGCCACGGCCGCTTCGCTGCCGCCGGCGCTGCTGAAGATCACGGGCATCCTGGACTTCGGCACCACGATCTTTACCTGGCAGTCGCTGCTGACGCTGGCCATCCTGATGGCCCTGACCACCGTGATTGCGCACTTCTCCGCGCCCCAGGGCGGCTCGATCCGCACCGCAGAGGACCTGGGCGTGGACCTGGACGACGAGCCGGCCGAGTCCGCGCCGCGTTCCCGGCCGGGCGAATGGCTCGAATACAGCCGGGTCCTGCCGATCCTGGCGGGCGTCCTCACGCTCGGCTGGCTCGTCTCGCAGTTCCTCACCAAGCCGTTCCTCAGCGTGGTCAGCAGCCTCAACGGCTACCTGCTGGTGTTCCTCATCCTGGGCCTGGTCCTGCACGGGACGCCGCGGAACTTCCTGCAGGCCGTGACGAAGGCCGTCCCGGCCACCGCGGGCATCCTCGTGCAGTTCCCGCTGTATGCGGCGATGGCGGCCATCCTGACCAAGGCCACGGGAACCGGCGGCATGAGCCTCTCCACCCACCTCGCGGCGTTCTTCTCGGACATCGGCAGCGGCGGCGGCTTCGCCGTCGTCATTGCCCTGTACACGGCTGTACTCGGCATCCTGGTCCCCTCCGGAGGCGGAAAATGGCTGGTGGAGGCGCCCTACGTGATGCAGTCGGCCACCGACGTGCAGATGAACCTCGGCTGGACCGTGCAGATCTACAACATCGCCGAGGCGCTGCCGAACCTGGTCAACCCGTTCTTCATGCTGCCGTTGCTCGCGGTGCTGCGGCTGCGCGCCCGGGACCTGGTGGGCTTCACCTTCCTGCAGTTCGTCTTCCACCTGCCGGTGGTCCTGCTGCTCGTCTGGCTGCTGGGCATGACCTTCGACTTCGTGCCGCCGGTGATGCCCAAATAGCTGCTTTAACGCAAACTGACCCGCAGCCGTGGCCGTTATCAAGCTTTATACGGCTACAGCTGCGGGTCAGTCGGGTTAAGGCCTAGGCCGGGTCGGAGACGACGAGCGTTTCCGAGCCCTGGACATGGGCCTTGCCGCTCTCGAGCAGCGGTTCGACGACGGTGCGCAGGGCGGTCATTGCGTCGTCCAGTTCGAGCATCACCGGGTGCTGGTAAGCGATCAGGGCCAACAGGTCCCGGACGGCGGCCTTGGCCTCGTCCGCGCCAAGCTTGGGCTCGTGGCCGAGGAACACCTCAGTTGGCTCAGTGGTCGAGGCCGCGCCGGCATCGGCGCCGCCGTCGGCTCCCGGAATTCCCTGGGCGTAGCTGACGGCGAACCCCTCCAGCCGGCCCTTGCGGCTGGCCGCGATGCCGTGTCCGAAGGCGCTGGCCTTGGGCGCCCGCAGCACGATCGCTCCGTGGGCGCCGCTGAGGTCATCCAGGAACAGGCGCTGCACCGCGGCGACGCTCAGCTCCCCCGGGCTGTCCCAGCCGTGCACGGCGGTGTAGTAGCGTCCCACGACGTCGCTGAGCTCCACCGAGCCCGTGGCCAGGTCTTCGACCTGGTCGGTGGCCGCGGACTCCGAACCGTCGCCGAACACCGGCAGCTTGAGCGGAGCCGGGTCAACGACGACGAGGCGGGAACGCTGGATCGGGGCCAGGCCCGCGGCCTCGGCAAACGCCGCACCGGGGGTGCCCGGCTCCACTTTGCAGCGCAGTCTGGACACGCCCGACGGCGCCTGGGCGGCCTCGTGCCGCAGCATGGTCAGCAGTGTGGACCCGAGGCCGGCGCGGCGGTGGTCCCGGGCGACCTCGACATACGCCCAGAGCCGTTCAGGGTGCAGCGAGGCCTCGTGGACCACGGCGGCCGCCACCGGAATGGCGACACCGTCCACAACGTCCTCGGCCACGATGCAGCGGCGCCACGGGGAATTGCCCGAGGGCGACAGCGTCCCGCGGAACTGTCCGGCCTGGACGGTCTCAGGGCCGCCCCAGATTTCCAGCAGCGCGAGGTCGTCGCCTTCCCGCCATTCCCGGTATGCGATGGCCATGATCAGGCGCCAATCAGCCGTGCGGCCAGGTAACCCTCCACCTTGTCCAGGGAGACGCGTTCCTGGCTCATGGTGTCGCGTTCGCGGATGGTGACGGCCTGGTCCTCGAGCGTGTCGAAGTCCACGGTGATGCAGAACGGGGTGCCGATCTCGTCCTGGCGGCGGTAGCGGCGGCCGATGGCGCCGGCGTCGTCGAACTCGATGTTCCAGCTCTTGCGCAGCTGCGCTGCGAGGTCCTTGGCCTTCGGGGACAGGTCCTCGTTGCGGCTCAGCGGCAGCACGGCCGCCTTCACCGGCGCCAGGCGCGGATCGAGCTTGAGCACCGTGCGGATGTCCACCCCGCCCTTGGCGTTGGGGGCCTCGTCCTCGGTGTAGGCATCGATCATGAAGGCCATGAACGAACGGGTGAGGCCGGCCGCGGGCTCGATCACATACGGGGTGTAGCGTTCGTTGGTGGCCTGGTTGAAGTAGCTCAGGTCCGCGCCGGAGGCCTTGGCGTGGGTGGAGAGGTCAAAGTCGGTGCGGTTGGCGATGCCCTCGAGCTCGCCCCACTCCGAGCCCTGGAATCCGAAACGGTATTCGATGTCCGTGGTGCCCTTGGAGTAGTGGCTGAGCTTGTCCAGCGGGTGCTCGAAGAAGCGCAGGTTCTCTTCGCGGATGCCCAGGCCCGTGTACCAGGACATGCGTTCCTTCATCCAGTACTCGTGCCACTGCTCGTCGGTGCCGGGCTCGACGAAGAATTCCATCTCCATCTGCTCGAACTCGCGGGTGCGGAAGATGAAGTTTCCGGGCGTGATCTCGTTGCGGAAGGACTTGCCGATCTGGCCGATGCCGAAGGGCGGCTTCTTCCGCGAGGTGGTCAGGACGTTGGAAAAGTTCACGAAGATGCCCTGGGCCGTTTCGGGCCGCAGGTAGTGCAGGCCTTCTTCGCTGGCGACGGGGCCAAGGTAGGTCTTGAGCAGCCCGGAGAATTCATGCGGCTCAGTCCACTGGCCGCGGGTGCCGCAGTTGGCGCAGGCGATGTCCTTGAGGCCGTTCTCGGCGGGACGGCCCTTCTTCTCCTCGTACTCTTCCTCGAGGTGGTCCGCGCGGTAACGCTTGTGGCAGGACAGGCACTCCACCAGCGGGTCGGAGAACACATCGACGTGGCCGGAGGCCTCCCACACCTGACGGGGCAGGATGACGGAGGAATCCAGGCCTACGACGTCGTCGCGGCCGCGGACCACGGACTGCCACCACTGGCGCTTGATGTTTTCCTTGAGCTCGGCGCCGAGCGGGCCGTAGTCCCACGCAGAACGGGAGCCACCATAGATTTCACCGGCCTGGAAAACGAATCCCCGGCGCTTGGCGAGGGAAATGATCTGGTCGAGGACGGATTTTGCTGCCATGGGAACTCCAATTTTCTACAGGGCCGCTGGGTGCGGTCCGTGGTGTTGGCCCCGGGACGCCGGCTGGTTGCCGGCCGGGACAATACGAACAAAGCGATACGAACAGTGCAATGCAAACTCCAAGCCTACCGGCCCGCTACCGCTTCAGCGCGCCCTTGGGCCAGGGCAGGGTGGCCAGGACGATGGCGCCGAGCGTCAGGATGGTGCCGAGGACCGTCGGGAGGGCGATCACCGTTCCGGGCACCGGCAATATGAGGTCCAGTCCGAGGGACCCCAGAAGCTGGCCGGCGATCATGCCGAGGCCGGTGACCAGCACGCCCAGGCTGCGGACCAGGAGGGCGCCGATGCCGATGAAGATGCAGCCGAGCGGGCCGCCAAGGTAGTACCACCACTGCGCCGGGAGGGGGCTGCCGGCCCCGGCCACGGCGAGTTTGATCAGCCATGCCACCCACAGCAGGGCCGCTCCGGCGATGAAGTTCACGAGTGTCGCGGCGATGGGGGTGCCGTAGTGCACGGTGGCTGTGCCGTTCATGGCCTGCTGGAAACTCATCAGGAACCCGGCCAGGAGCGGAAGCATCACTGGGACCAGCAACTGCAGCCCGGATTCCCCGGCGCTGAACCTGG
The DNA here is from genome assembly GCF_056395875.1 of Arthrobacter sp. 05T45. NCBI lineage: Bacteria > Bacillati > Actinomycetota > Actinomycetes > Micrococcales > Micrococcaceae > Arthrobacter > Arthrobacter sp. 05T45. The sequence continues at coordinate 187,349 of NZ_JBFTKI010000005.1, forward strand.
GCGACACCGCCCAGGCGACGGCGGCGACGGTGAGCACACTGCCGAGCACCCGGATGCCGGTAATGGGCCTCTTCCCCGCCGGTCCGATCCCCATCCGGTCCACCAGCAGGCCGCTGAGGGTCTGCCCCGTCACGGCGGCCACCGTGAAGAGGGCGACGCCGAGCAGTCCCACGGTGAAGGACTGGGCGAAGACGAAGAGGGCACCGATGCAGCCGGCCAGGACGTAGTACGGCGGAAACTGCCGTTCGCGCACGGCCGGCAGGATCCGCGCCAGCCCTGCCCGGCCCCGGGGCAAGGCCAGGGAAATGACCGTCATGACCAGCAGTCCGGTGCTGAAGCTGACGACGGCGGCACCGATTCCGTCCCCCAGCGCCACCCCGAGTGCGCCGTTGATCCGGCCCTGGATCGGGATGAACAGTCCCGTCGCGACGGCCATGGGCAGGCCGACGATCAGCGGAAGACGGCGGTGATGGGTCATAGGTGCCACCTTAGGTCAGGCATTATTGCTTGTATGAGCAATCCGGAATTCGAAGACATCACTATCCGCGACAGCATGATCCGGCTGGGCCAGCTGCTGAAACTTGCGAATCTGGTCGAGGACGGCGTGGAGGCCGCGGAACTGATCAAGAACGGGCTGGTGAAGGTCAACGGCGAAATCGACGAGCGCCGCGGCCGCCAACTGCACGACGGCGACACCGTCACCGTGAACGGCCGGACCGTGCGGATCAGCGCGCCCCCGGCCGCTTAGCCGCCCGCCCGGCGCCCGCTTCCCTGGCGCACACGTCCCCGGCGCGCCTACTTCTTGGCGTTGAGCACCACGTGCGTGAGGAACTCCGAGACGTGGCCAATCTCCTGCTGGTTGATGCCGTGCCACATGCCCGTGTAGAGGACCTTGGTGAGCAACACGTGCTTGCGCACCCAGCCGACGGTGTAGTCGATCTTGTCCTCGGTGATCACGGGGTCCTGCTGGTCCCGCCCCCAGAACAGCGGCACAGTGCCGTCCAGTTCGCCGTCGTGGAAGCTGGGGTCATCGCCGGCATCGACGACAAAACCTGACAGCCCGACGACGGCGGCAAAGTCCGCCGGCCGCTGCCGCAGCAGCGTGGTGGCCATGGCCATGCCCATCGAGAACCCCAACAGCGTCACCGACGGGTGGTTGGCTTTGACGCCGTCGAGCCAGTCCTGAACGTAGCCTGCCGCGACCTTGACGGCGTCGAGCGAGTAGTCAATGGACCCTGTCAGCGGGAACCAGGTGAAGCCCGGTCCCATGGCGATCGGGGCGCGCAACGAGGCCACCGCGAATTCCTGCGGCAGCATCCCGGCCAGGCTGAGCAGATCCTGTTCGTTGGCGCCGTAGCCGTGCAAAAGGACAAGAAGCGGCTTGCCGGCCCGTTCCTGCTCCGGCTGGGACCATTGGACGACAGGGGCGGGGAAGGCGTCAGCGTGAGTCATGGAACTATTCTTACAGTTACCCGGCGGTAACAAATTACGGTGGCGCAGCTAAACGGGAACAGTGCAGGATAAGGGGGTGAGCAATACCGATCCCATGGAAAATTCACCGGACACCCCAGCCGAGACCACCGTTGACACCGTCACCCACCCGTGGACCCGGTATGTGGCGATGGGCGACTCATTCACGGAGGGCATCGGCGACCCGGAACCGGCCAGTCCGGGCGGCCATCGGGGCTGGGCGGACCGCGTGGCCGAGGAACTCAGCCGTGGGCACAACGACTTCGCCTACGCGAACCTGGCCGTCCGCGGCCGGCTCCTGCAGCAGATCGTGGACCAGCAAATGGCTCACTGCCTGTCGCTCAAACCGGACCTCATCACGCTCTCCGCAGGCGGAAACGACCTCATCCGCCCGGGCGGCGATCCGGACGTGCTGGCCGAAAAGCTGGATTCGGTGGTGCAGATCCTGAGCCTGGGCGGCGCCACCGTCGTCCTGTTCAACGGCCCGGATACCGGCTCCACGGTGCTGGGCCGGATCCGCAGCAAGGTGGCCATTTACAACGAGAACCTGCGCACGATCGCCGCGCGCCACGACGCCGTGATCGCGGACATGTGGTCGCTGCGCCAGCTCAATGACCCGCAGATGTGGAATGTCGACCGGCTGCATTTCTCACCGCTGGGCCACCACACGATCGCGGCCATGGTGCTGGACTCGCTGAACGTCGAGCACACGCTCCAGCCCCTCTCCCCCAAACCGCTGCCGCAGCGCAGTTGGCGCGAGGCGCGCAGCGGGGACCTGGTGTGGGCCAGGGAGTATTTTGTCCCCTGGGTGGTCCGCCGGCTGCGGCACCGCTCCTCCGGCGACGGCATGACGGCCAAGCGGCCGCTGGCCGGCCCGGTGTTCGGTCCCGGCGTTCCGCTTGGTTCCGGAGAGGGCCCGCCCGGCGCCGAGGACGCTGTCCGGTCCTGAGGCTTCGGGCCTGAGCCTGCGGGGCATAAGCTGGAGGGACACTTCTCCGGCCCTACAGATGAGCCCGCAGATGAGAAGGCCCAGCAGCTGAAAGGCCCAGTACCGTGAGCAGTATGTTCTTCTGGATCATCGTGTTGTCCTTCCTGGTTCCCGTGGCGATGCGCCTCTACCGCAGGTCTGCCCGCGGCCGGAACCAGGGCACTCCGGGACAGTTCGGCCGGTTCCCGGGCAGCCAGAACAACCCCGGCCAGGGCAACCAGCCGCGTGATGGTTACACCCAGCAGGACTACTTCGGCGGCTTTGGCCAGCTGGGCGGCCCGAAGCAGTCGGGTCCGGCCAACGAGCCGTATCCCAACCCGCAATACCCCAGCCCGGAGTACCCCAGCGCGGAGTACCCGAACCCGCAGAACCCCAGTCCCCGGTTTCCGGACCAGCCGTTCCCGAACCAGCCATACCCCGGCCAGCAGTACCCGAACCCGGTCGGCTACCAGTCGCCCGTCCCCTACGAGGACAGCCCCGAGTACCTGAACAACCCGCCGCAACCGCAGCGGCCGCAGGCATCGCAAACTCCCCCGGCGCCGGGCGCGGGACAGGCGCCGCAGTCTCCGCCGCCGCCGTCGGCCGGGCAGGGCTACCGGGCCCGCAAGCTGGCCGAGCTCGACCAGCAGTACACCGACGGCAAGCTGTCCATGGAGGACTACATGGCCCAGCGCGCGGAAATCATGAAGGGCTAGGACCCTGCTGGGCCGGCGAACTCGACGTCGGCCGCGTTGACGGTTCCCGCCGTCCGCCCCGGCGCCTTGTGGTACTGCCAGTACAGATTGGTGTGCGCGACCACCAGAGCCGGGGGCGGGGCGCCGTATTCGGTCAGGTCCTCGGTGGTGTGGGCGTCGGCGACCAGCGTGACGTCGTAGCCGCGGGTGATCGCGCCGTGCAGGGTCGAGCGGATGCACTCGTCGGTCTGAGCACCGGCCAGGAAGAAGCGCCCGATGCCGCGCCCGGCCAGCACGGATTCGAGGTCGGTGGCCTCGAAGGCGTCGCTGTACTCCTTGGCCACGAGCGGCTCCGAACTACGGCGCGCGAGCTCCGGCACGTACTGCCAGCCGTCGCTGCCGCGCGGGAGTTCCTCACCGCTGTGCTGCACCCAGACGACGTCCACCCCGGCGTCGCGGGCCTTGTCCACGAGCGCGGCGATTGTTGCGACGACGTCGTCGCGGCGGTATGCCTCGGCGACGACGCCGATCTGCATATCGACGACGAGCAATGCCGTGTTGGGACGGTTGACGAGCGTGGTCATGGTGCCTCCCGGATCCTGGCTGTCCCTGCGTGCTTACTCTAATCCCGAGGCAGCAAACAACGCGGGGTCACTTGCGGCCCATGATCCGGTGCCGGATGGGCGATAAGTGACCCCGCGTTGCTTTTGTTGGGGGTTGCGGCGTCAGTCGACCTGGGGGAAGCCGAGGTCGATCACCGAGGTGGACGGGTCCGGCCAGCGGGTGGTGACCACCTTGCCGCGGGTGTAGAAGCGGATGCTTTCCGGGCCGTACATGTGGGTGTCGCCGAACAGCGAATTCTTCCAGCCGCCGAAGGAGAAGGTGCCCACCGGCACCGGGATGGGCACGTTGACGCCCACCATGCCGGCCTCGACGTCGAACTCGAACTGGCGGGCGGCGCCGCCGTCGCGGGTGAAGATGGCCACGCCGTTGCCGAACTCGTTGTCGTTGACCAGCTTCACGGCGTCGGCGTAGGTCTCGACGCGGACCACGGAGAGGACGGGCCCGAAGATCTCGTCGTCGTAGACCTTCATTCCGGGCTTGACGTGGTCGATCAGGCTGACGCCGATGAAGAAGCCGTTGGAGTCGAATTCGTGTTCGCGGCCGTCCACCACCACGGTGGCGCCCTCGTTGGCCGCGCCGGCAACGTAGGAGGCCACCTTGTCGCGGTGCTCGGCCGTGATGAGCGGACCCATCTGGGAGGCCGGGTCTGTGCCCGGGCCGATCGTGAGGGCAGCCATGCGGGTGCTGATCGCCTCCACGAGGTCGTCGGCGATGCTGCCGACCGCGACGAGGACGCTGACTGCCATGCAGCGCTCCCCGGCGGAGCCGTAGGCGGCCGAGACGGCGGCGTCCGCGGCCATGTTGAGGTCCGCGTCCGGCAGGACCACCATGTGGTTCTTCGCCCCACCCAGGGCCTGGACGCGCTTGCCGTGATCGGCGGCGCGCTTGTAGATGGACTGCGCGATCGGCGTCGAGCCGACAAAGCTGATGGCCTTGACCGCCGGGTGTTCCAGCAGGACATCCACGGCTTCCTTGTCCCCGTGGACCACGTTGAGCACCCCTGCCGGCAGCCCGGCCTCAGCGAAGACCTGGGCGATGAAGATGGCGGAGGACGGGTCCTTCTCGCTCGGCTTGAGCAGCACGGTGTTTCCGCAGGCCAGGGCGCTGCCGATCATCCACAGCGGCACCATGGCGGGGAAGTTGAACGGCGTGATGCAGGCGACGACGCCGACCGGCTGGCGGACCGAGTGGACATCGACGCCGCCGGAGACCTGCTCGGAGCGTTCGCCTTTGAGCATGTGGGAGAGCCCGGTGGCGAATTCGATGTTCTCCAGGCCGCGGGTGATTTCACCTTCCGCATCCGAGAGGACCTTGCCGTGCTCGCTGGTGAGCAGGGCCGCGAGTTCGGGCCGGCGCTGCATGAGCAGTTCACGGACCTTGAAGAAGATGGCGGTGCGCCTGGCCAGGCTCGTGGCGCGCCAGCCGGGCAGGGCGGCGCGGGCGGCCTCGATGGCCTCCTCGACGCGGGCGGCGGAGGCCAGGGCGACCTCTTTCTCCTGCTCGCCGGTGGCCGGGTTGAACACGGGGCCGAAGCGCTCGGCGTCGGAGATCAGGGCGCCGTTGATGAAGTGCGGGATGCGTTCCATGGGTGGGTCTCTTTCGTGAGGGGCAGGGCCGTGAAGGGCAGGGCCGTGAAGGGCAGGGCCGTGGGGGGCTAGTTGGCGGACTCGAGGGTGCCGTCGACGAGCTTGACGATCATCGAGCAGTCCTGGCCGGACTGGCCGGAGTCGATGAGGCGCTGGAAAAGCTGCTGGACGTGCTCGCCGAGTTCCAGCGGGGTGCCGGTGTCCCGCGCGGCGCTGATGGCCAGGCCGATGTCCTTGTTGGCCAGTTCGGTGGTGAATGTCGGGGCGAAGTCGTTGTTGGACGCGGCGGTCGGCACGACGCCGGCCACGGGGTACCAGGTGCGCAGCGCCCAGCTGTCGCCGGAGGAGACCGACGCGATGTCCCAGAAGACCTGCTTGTCCAAGCCGAGCCGCTCGGCCAGGACCGCGCCCTCGGCGGTGGAGGCGAGGTTGATGAAGAGCATGAGGTTGTTGCAGATCTTCGCGGCCTGGCCGGTGGTGGCGCCGCCGGTGGGGATGATGTTCGCGGCCATGGGGCGGATGTATTCGGTGGCGTCGGCGACGGCGCCGGCCTCGCCGCCGATCATGAACGTCAGCGTGGCGGCCTTCGCGCCGCTCATGCCGCCGGAGACGGGTGCGTCGACGAAGCGGAAGCCGGCGGCAGCGGCGGCGTCGTGCAGGGCCTGCGCGGAGGCGATGTCAATGGTGGAGGAATCCACCAGGAGGGTCCGGGTGTCCGCGTGGGCAAGGACGCCGTCCTGGCCGAGGTACACGGCGCGGGCGTGCTCACCTTTGGGGAGCATGGTGAAGACGACGTCGGCGCCGGCGACGGCCTCGGCGATGCTGCCGGCGGCCTTGACTCCCCCGGCCTCGGCGGCGGCAACGGCTGCGCTGTTGAGGTCGAAGCCACGGACTTCGTGTCCGGCGTTTGAGAGGTTGACGGACATGGATCCGCCCATGTTTCCGAGTCCGATCCAGGCGATGACTGCCATGGCTTAAGCTCCTTTGCTTGATGTGCTGCCGGGCGCCTCGACGCGCTCCGGCGTGAAAGCCGAAACTCCGGCGCCCCGGTGTCCACCATCACACCCTGTTAGAGTGCAATCAAGGTAAAAAATCACAGATGCCATGTGCACAGATGCACAATCATGGCTCTGGCTCCGCCACACTCGCTGCAGAGGGGGACAATAGTGGACTTGCGCCGGCTTCCGAGCCCCGACGACCTGCTGATCCTGCTGACCGTGGCACGCCTGGGCCGGTTCAACGCCGTGGCCGAGACGCTCGGCACCACCCACACCACCATTTCCCGCCGCGTCCTGGCCCTCGACAAACAGCTCGGCGGCCGGACGCTCGAACGCAACCCGCACGGCTGGGAGCTGACCGAGCTCGGCAGCCAGGCGGTCGCGGCGGCGGAAGCTATCGAGGGCACTCTCAGTGCCCTCTCCAGCAGCATTGCCCGCTCCGGCGACGTGGTCTCCGGCCTGGTCCGGATCAGCACCCCGGACGGCTTCGGCGCCGAATTCCTGGCCCCGGCCCTCGTCCGGCTGCAGCGGGCGAATCCGCTGCTCAACGTCGAACTGCTCAGCGCCACCCGCAAGGTGAGCCAAAACCGCTCCGGTGTGGACCTGGAAGTGGTGGTGGGCAACATGGACACCACCACCGCCCGCGCGATCTTCCTGAGCAACTATTTCCTCAGGCTGTACGCCAGTCCCGGCTATGCGCAGGAGCACGGGCTTCCGGCAACGCTCGACGACGTCCGGCAACACGGCTTTGTCTCCTACGTGGAATCGGCGCTCCAGGTCGCCGAGCTGGGCCACCGTTCAACGCAGCTGCCGGTGCCGCGGTCCAGCTTCCAGGCCACAAGCGTCTTCGCCCAGCTGGAGGCCGTCCGGCGGGGCGCCGGGATAGGCCTGCTCCCCAATTTCCTCGTGGCGGGCCGGCCGGATTTTCTGCCCGTCCTGCCGGACGACTTCCAGCGCCAGCTGCCCATCTGGGCTGTGGCCCGGCCCGAGGCGCTGCGTTCGGCCCCGGTCCGTGCCGTGCTGGAGGCGATTCGCGGCGAAATCCGGGAGCGGCAGGATGTGCTGTCCGCCTGAGGCGCCAGCGCAGCCGAACTGGTGCCTGCGGCGTTAGCCTGCGGCGTTAGCCTGCCGCGTTAACGCAGACTGCCCGGATCCGCGCGGTGCGCGGATCCGGGCAGTCTGCCCCCACCGGGTTTGGTGAGGCCGGTGAGGATTACCGCTTGCTGGCGGCGAGGAGGTCGGCGGTGCCACGGGCGTCAGCGGCGTCGACGTCGCGGAGCGAAATGCCGCGGGTTTCCTTCAGGAAGAACACCGCAACCAAAGTGACCACACAGGCGCCGAGGAGGTAGATGGCGACCGGGACCGAGGACTTGTACTGGCTCAGGAGCGCGACGGCGATGATCGGAGCCAGCGAACCGGCCACAATCGAGGTGACCTGGTAGCCCAGCGAGACACCGGAGTAGCGCATCCGGGTCGGGAACATTTCGGCCATGAGCGCCGGCTGGCCGGCGTACATCAGGGAGTGGAACAGCAGGCCGATGGTGATCGCAGCGAGGATGATGAAGTCGTTCTTGGTATCCATCATCGGGAAGGCGAAGAAGCCCCACGTGCCGCCGAGGATGGCGCCGGCCATGTAGACGGGCTTGCGGCCGACGTTGTCCGAGAGCCTGCCGACCATCGGAATCACGGCGAAGTGGACGAGGTGCGCCACGAGCAGCAGCAGCAGGATCCGCGAGGTGTCCGTCTGGACGACGACCTTCAGGTACGTGATCGAGAACGTGACCACGAGGTAGTAGAGGATGTTCTCGGCGAAGCGCAGGCCCATCGCGGTGAAGACGCCGCGCGGGTAGCGGCGGAATACTTCGGCCACGCCGTAGCCCTTGTTCTCAACCTCGACTTCCTTTTGCGCCTCCAGGAAGATGGGGGCGTCCTGGACCTTGGTGCGGATGTAGTAGCCGACCAGCACGATCACGGCGGAGAGCCAGAAGGCGACGCGCCAGCCCCAGCTGAGGAAGTCGGCGGAGGACAGCACGGAGGACAGTGTGAACAGCACGGCGGTGGCGAGCAGGTTGCCGAGCGGAACGGCAGACTGGGGCCAGCTGGCCCAGAACCCGCGGGACTTGCTGGGGCTGTGCTCGGCGACGAGGAGGACGGCGCCGCCCCATTCGCCGCCGACGGCGAAGCCCTGGGCGAAGCGCAGGAAGACCAGCAGTGCCGGGGCCCAGTAGCCGATCTGCGCGAAGGTGGGCAGGCAGCCCATCAGGAAGGTGGAAACGCCCACCAGGAGGATGCTGACCTGGAGCAGCTGCTTGCGGCCGAACTTGTCGCCGAAGTGGCCAAAGACGATGCCGCCGATCGGGCGGGCGACGAATCCGACGGCGTAGGTCAGGAACGCGGCGATAATGCCGTCGAGTTCCGTGCCCGAATTGGGGAAGAACGTCTTGCCGAAGACCAGCGTGGCGGCGGAGGCGTAGAGGAAGAATTCATACCACTCCACCACCGTGCCGGCCATGGAGGCCGTTACTACCTTCTTCAGTCCGGACGTTTTGACGTCCGGCTCGTCTGCGCGCGTTGTCGCGGCGTTTTCCGTGCTCATGTGAACTCCTTCGGTGTCGCCTTCGACACCCTGCGGACCATTGGACTGAGGACGCCCGTGATGTAGGGCACATGGCGTCATTCCCCATGAGTATGGACGCTCCCGCCCCGAGCCTCAACGGCCATTAGTGCAGAGCGCATCTGCAAAAATGCACAAGCGGGCCGGCCTAGTGGCCGAAGAAGGTCTCCCGGAGCTGCCCGCTGAGCTGGCCGATTTCGGTCAGGAAGCCGTCGTGGCCGATCGGCGCTTCAATGATGTGCAGTTCCGGGCCGCCCGGCAGGGCCTCTGCCAGTTGACGGGACTGGGCCGGGAAATACAGGCGGTCCGAGTCCACGGCCGCCACCAGGAATTCGGCGGTGGCCGGGGCCAGTGCCTCCCCGAGGCTTCCGCGCCCCCGGCACACATCGTGGCTCATGAGGGCTTCGGTGATCGCGATGTAGCTGTTCGCGTCGAAACGCCGGGCCAGTTTGCTGCCCTGGTGGTCCAGGTAGCTTTCCACCTGGTAGCGCCCGCGTCCGGCCAGCGATCCGGCTTCCAGGGGCGTCTCGGACTCCTGGGCGTTGCGGCCAAACCGGCCGTCCAGTTCGGCCGCTGAGCGGTAGGTGATGTGCGCGATGCGCCGGGCGAGGGCGAGCCCTGCTTCGGGTTCCGGGCCGCCGTAGTAGTCCCCGCCCTTGAAGTGGGGGTCCTGGCGGATGGCCAGCGTCTGGGCCTGCGCGAAGGCAATCTGTTCGGCGGTGCTGCTGGCGCCGACGGAAATCACGGCGCAGCGCCGGACCCGGCCGGGAAACGTGACGGCCCATTCAAGGGCGCGCGCGCCGCCGAGCGAGCCGCCCAGCACCGCGTACCAGCTGCCGATGCCCAGGGCATCGGCCAGCCGCGCCTCGGCGGCGGCGGTGTCCCGCAGGGTGACCAGCGGGAACCGGGATCCCCAGGGGCGCCCGTCGGGGGCCGGGGTGGAAGGTCCGGTGGATCCGTAGCAGCCGCCCAGGATGTTGATCGAAACGACGAAATACTTGTCCGTGTCCACGGGAGCCCCGGGTCCGGCGAGCTGTTCCCACCAGCCGGGCTCCCCGCTCTCGCCGCGGGTCACGTGTGTATCGCCGGTCAGGGCGTGTTCAATGAGCACGGCGTTGGAGGCGTCCGCGTTCAGGGTCCCCCAGGTCTCGTAGGCGAGCACCACATCCGGCAACGGAGTCCCGGATTCGAGCTGCAGATCACCGATCCTGACGAACTGGACGGTCCCGTCAGGGGTCCGGGATGGTTTGGTTTCGGGAACACCCGTGCGGGTGACGGCAATCGTCATGTGAGGACCTATCTTCGCGCTTGCCCGCCGTCAGCTGACCGGCAGGCCAGGTCTTCACCCGGGGCACCCCGCCGCAAAAGGAGGGTTGCCGGCCAGCAAGCCGGGGCTGTCGCTGGCACTCATGACCTGGTACGAGTCTACGAAACGGGGTGCGGAAATGACGAAGATTATGACTTCCATGTGACAGCCGGACCCGTCAGCACCGCAGACTCCCCACCTTTGACAGCCGTGACTGGCGGGTCGCCCCGGAGTGCCGGCGATTCCCGGTGTCATGCCCGTAAAGGTGGGGAAATTCGGCGTGGGCTTCGGCCTAGGCGGACTTGGCCGCGCGGAATCCGGCGTCGAGGTCCGCGAGGATGTCGTCAATGTGCTCCAGTCCCACCGAAAGCCGCACCAGTCCGGGGTTCACCCCGGCGATCACCTGCTGTTCGGGCGAGAGCTGGCTGTGGGTGGTCGACGCCGGATGGATCACCAGCGACCGGACATCGCCGATGTTCGCGACGTGCGAGTGCAGTTCGAGGGCATCGACGAACCGCTTGCCGGCCTCCGCTCCCCCGGCAATGTTGAACGCCACGACGGCGCCGGTCCCCTTGGGCCCGTACTTGCGGCCGCGCTCGTACCAGGGGCTGGACGGCAGCCCGGCGTAGGCGACCGATTCGACGTCGTCCCGCCCCTCCAGCCAGTGCGCCACCTTCGTGGCGTTGGCCACGTGGCGCTCGACGCGCAGGCTCAGCGTTTCGATGCCCTGGGCGATGAGGAAGGCGTTGAACGGGGACACCGCGGAGCCGAGGTCGCGCAGGAGCTGGACCCGGGCCTTGAGGATGTAGGAGAGGTTCGCGCCCAGCGCGCCGTCGGCTCCGAGGTCGCGGGCGTAGACCAGGCCGTTGTAGGTGGGGTCCGGGGTGTTGAAGCCGGGGAACCGCTCCGGGTCCTTCCCGAAGTCGAAGTTGCCGGAGTCCACGATCACGCCGGCGATCGCGGCGCCGTGCCCGCCGAGGTACTTGGTGGCGGAATGGACCACGATGTCCGCGCCCCACTCGATCGGCCGGATCAGGTAGGGGGTGGAGAGCGTGTTGTCGACAACCAGCGGCACGCCGGCCTCGTGCGCCACCCGGGAGACGCCCTCGATGTCCAGGACGTCCTGGCGGGGGTTGGAGACCACTTCGCCGAAGAACAGCTTGGTGTTGGGCTGGACGGCGTCCCGCCACTGGTCCAGGTTGTCCGGGTCCGCCACGAAGGTCACGGAGATGCCGAACTTCTTCAGCGTGTGCGCGAGCAGGTTGTAGGTTCCGCCATAGAGGCTGGGGCTGGCCACCACATGGTCCCCGGCCTCGGCGATATTGAGGATGGCGAACGTCTCGGCGGCCTGGCCGGAGCTGAGCAGCAGCGCCGCGAGACCGCCTTCCAGGCTGGCGACGCGCTGTTCGACGGCGTCCTGGGTCGGGTTGCCGATCCGGGTGTAGATGGGCGCGAGCTCGGCGAGCGCAAAGCGGTTCGCGGCGCTTTCGGCGCTGGGGAACACGAACGACGTCGTCTGGTAGATGGGCAGGGAACGCGCGCCGGTGGCGCTGTCCGGCTCCTGGCCGGCGTGGATCTGGCGGGTTTCAAAGGACCAGGCGTTGGACATTGGTGCTCCTCGAGTCACTGGGCACAGCACCGGCCTGGGCTTTCGGCCCGAACCGGAACAGGCGCCGCGCTTGCCCTCCGGCGGGCGCCGGACGGCCAGGTCTTCACCCGGGGCACCCCACCGCGATACGAGGGTTGCCGGCCAGCAAGCCGGGGCTGTGCGCTGGCACTCATGACCTGACTTCAGTGTAGGAATGGCGGCGGAGCCCTGGATAGCTTTGTGACGAAGATGAAGACGGCCGCCGTGACGGAGCATCCGGGGCGCCGCGTTCCGCGCCCCAGGACGTCCCATGACGGTTAGGGGAGCCTAAGCTGAGAGGTCCATCACAAAGTGCCAAGATGATGGCATGCGCATGGATCACGTCTCTTACGCCTGTGAACACGATGGCTTGGCAGCCACCACTGAACGTATTGCGTCTGCCCTCGGCGTTGAAGCCGTGAAGGGTGGAGTGCACCCCCGTTTCGGGACACGCAACATGATTATCCCGCTCGCGGGACACAAGTACCTGGAAGTCGTGGAGGTCCTGAACCACCCGGCCTCCGACAAGGCCCCGTTCGGCCAGGCCGTCCGGGCACGCTCCGAGGCCGGCGGCGGCTGGATGGGCTGGTGCGTCGAGGTTGACGACCTGGCCCCGTTCGAGGAGCGGCTCGGCCGCGCCGCCGTCAACGGCAACCGGAAGTTTCCCGATGGCCGCGAACTGGTCTGGAAGCAGATCGGCATCCTGGGGCTCATCGCCGACCCCCAGGTGCCGTACATGCTCAAGTGGGAGGGCGACCCGGAGTTGCACCCGTCCAACGCCTACGCGAGCGATGTCAAGATGTCCGCACTGACCATTGCCGGTTCGGCCGAGCGCGTCACGGAGTGGCTGGGCGAACCGGTTGAAAAGCCGCTGGAAGACGTGGCCGTGAACTGGATCGCGCCGCACGGTACTCCCGGCATCCTCTCTGTCACCTTCGAGACCGCCTCCGGAGCGGTCACGATCTAACGCTCCACCCGCCCCACGCTTCGGCCGCCATCTCTTAGGTGCCAACGATGTCACCTAGGAGACGGCGGCCGAGATCATTTAAGGCCTGCTCCTAAAAGCAACGCGGGGCCACTTCGCGCCCGTCCGGGGGCTCCGGATGGGCCCGAAGGGACCCCGCCTTGCTTTGCGAGGAACTCAGCCCAGGCCCACGGCCTTGCCGAACAGGCTGAACCCCACGAACGCCACGGTGTCCAGGATGGCGTGGGCGATCACCAGCGGCATCACCCGTTTGGTCCGCGTGTAGACCAGCGCGAAGACGACGCCCATCACCGCGTTGCCGATGAACGGCCCGAACCCCTGGTACAGGTGATAGCTGCCGCGGAGCAGGGCGCTGGCGGCGATGGCCGCCGGCACGCTCCAGCCCAGTTTCCCGAGCCGGTCCAGCAGGTACGCCACCACAATCACTTCCTCGACCACCGCGTGCCGGATCGCGGACAGGACCAGCACCGGCACGGTCCACCAGTACGCGTCCAGGGCGCTGGGGATGATCGCCGTCGTGATCCCCAGCGCCCGGCCGGCGGCGTAGAGCCCCAGGGACGGAATGCCGATGAGCGCGGCGAGTCCGAGACCCTGCAGGAGGTCCTTGCCGGGCCGGGCGAAGTCGAAGCCGATCCTTCGGAACGCCGAGGTTCCGCGCTCACCGGCCGGCCAGTGCTCGGTGAGGAAGTAGATCACCAGGGCCACCGGGACCAGGGCGAAGATGATGTCCAGCAACTGGTAGGTGAGGTCGAAGTATTCGCGTGCGCTCTGTGAGCGGTTCAGGGTGGATGTCCCCTGGGCCAGCGGCGCCGTGGTCATCTTGTCCAGCAACTGCACCAGGGAGTAGATCGCGGACTGCCCCAGCGACAACCCCAGGACAATCAACACTTCGAACCGCAGCCGACGGCGGGAGGGAACCAACATGGTTCTATCTTGCCTGCACTTGCCGATAGTTTGCTGGTGCCCGCATGGTGCCGGCCGCGCCGGCACCCCCGGCTTTTTGGGAGCCCTATGCTTGGGGATTATGAGTGCGCCCCGGAAAATCATCATGATCCGGCACGGCCAGTCTGCCGCCAATGCCGACACCTCGATCTACAACCGTGTTCCGGACTACCGGATCCCGTTGACCGCGCTGGGCCTGGAGCAGGCCACCGCGGCCGGGGAGGAGGTCCGGCGCCAGCTGGACGGCCGCCCGGTGTGCGTCTACGTCTCCCCTTACCTGCGCGCCTACCAGACCCTCGAGGCGCTGAATCTCGGCCCGCTCGTGGAGCGGGTGATCGAGGAACCGCGCCTGCGCGAACAGGACTGGGCCAACTTTCAGATCGCCGGCGACATCGAGGACCAGAAGGAGCTCCGCAACGCCTACGGGCACTTCTTCTACCGCTTCCGCGAGGGCGAGTCCGGTTCCGATGTGTATGACAGGATTTCTTCCTTCATGGAAACCCTGCACCGGCACTGGTCCCGGCCCGGCTATGCCCCGAACGCGCTGTTTGTGACGCACGGATTGACCATGCGGCTGTTCTGCATGCGCTGGTTCCACTGGTCGGTGGAATATTTCGAGTCCCTGAATAACCCCGAGAACGCCGAGGTCCGCACCCTGCTGCGCACCTCGCACGGCAAGTACGAGCTCGACAAGCCCTTCACGCAGTGGGAGAAGAGGCGCGTGGACGAGACCGTCCTCGACGCACCGCCCATGATGTTCTAGGGCGGCCCGTCCGGGGCCGGAGCCAGCCGGGTCAGCGGACCGGCTCGCTAACGGACCGGCTGGCTAACGGACCGGCTGCGCTACACCGGCGCGCCACACCGCGTGCGTCAGGGGGATGCCTGGCCGGTAGGCCAGATGCGTGGCGGAAGGTGCGTTGAGCAGGTGCAGGTCCGCGCGGTGCCCGACGGCGATCGAGCCCACCGCGCGTTCGCCGTCGGCGTCGTTCCCAGACTCCCGCCCCAGGGCCAGCGCGCCGCCGTAGGTCGCGGCGCGCACCGCCTCGTGGACGCTGAGCCGCATCTGCAGCACGGCGGTGGTGACGCAGAACGCCATGGAGCTGGTGTAGGACGTGCCGGGGTTGCAGTTGGAGGCCAGCGCCAGCTGCACACCGGCGTCGAGCAGTTCACGGCCGGGGGCCAGCGGCTGCCGGGTGGAGAGATCGCAGGCCGGCAGGCACGTGGCGACCGTGCCGCGCTGCCCGGATCCGGGCGTGCCGCTGCCGCCGGCGGCGTCCCAGCCGGACCAGCTGCCGGCAAGGGCATCGACATCCGCGGCTGAAAGGTAGTTCACGTGGTCCACGCTCGCGGCGCCGACTTCCACGGCCAGCCGGACGCCGGGGCCCTCGCCGAGCTGGTTGCCGTGGACGCGCAGCCCCAGCCCGGCGGCCTTGCAGGCCAGCAGCACCCGGCGGGACTGGTCCTCGTTGAACGCGCCCTGCTCGCAAAAGACGTCGGCCCAGCGGACGTAGGGCAGGACTGCGGTGAGCATCGGCCCGCAGACCAGCTCCGTGTATTCCTCCGCGTCCATCCCGGCGGGCACAAGGTGCGCCCCCAGGTAAGTCACCTCGTCCGCCACGGTGGAGGCGATGCGGGCGCTGCGGGCCTCGTTCTCGAGGTCCAGGCCGTAGCCGGTTTTGGTCTCCAGGTAGGTGGTGCCCTGCGACACGGCCTCCGCGACGCGGCCCATCGCCAGCCGGGTCAGGTCGAAGTCGCTCGTGCTCCGGGTGGCGCCGGTGGTGACGGCGATCCCGCCGGCACTGTAACTCTCCCCCGCCATCCGGGCCTCGAACTCGGCAGTGCGGTCCCCCGCGAAGATCAGGTGCGTGTGCGAGTCGACCCAGCCCGGGAGGAGCGCCCGGCCACCGGCATCCACCCGTTCGTCCGCGGCCGGGGCGTCGGCCGCGGGCCCGAGCCAGGAAATCCGCTCCCCCTCGATTACCACCGCCGCGTCGCGGAGGACGCGGTGTTCCGCGTCCTGGGTCATCAGTTCGGCGACATTGGTGATGAGGGTACTCATGGATCCATTCTTCAGCGCCGGATGGACCAGCGGGTCGCGGCCAGCGCCTCCGCTGTCCGGGATGCCGGACTGGCCTCGGTGGACGGGGGCACAGCCAGGGGCACAGCCGGGGCCAGGGCCGGGGGCACAGCCGGGGTCAGGGCCGGGGCCAGGGCCGGGGCGGTGCCCTGGCCGGCGAGGATCAGCCCGGCGGCCAGTTCCGCGACGCCGGATGAGGTCTGGAATCCGTACCCGCCCTGGCCGGCGAGCCAGAAGAATCCGGTGGCCTCGGCGTCGAACCCCACCACCGGGACGCCGTCGGCCGCCTCCGTCCGCAGCCCCGTCCAGGCCGTGCGGACGTTCCGGATCCCGAGCGTCGTGACCTCGTTGAGCCGGGCGATGACCCGTTCGATGTCGCCGGGATAGGGCCGGGCGTCCTCGGGTCCGCTCGGCACGTGTTCGGCGGGCGAGATCAGGACCTGGCCGTTGTCCGGCCGGAAGTAGAAGCTGTCATCGGCCGCCGCCACCATCGGGCTGGCTTCCGGGAGGGGATTCTCGACGTCGACGATCGCCGCGGTGCGCCGGTACGGCTGCAGGCCCAGCTTCTCGACGCCATTGAGGACGGCGAGCTCGTCGGCCCAGGCACCGGCGGCATTGACCACGACGGCGGACTGGAAGCCTTCCTGCCCGGCGCCCAGTTCCCAGCCGGTGCCCAGCCGCTGGGCGGAATGGACCCTGGCGCCGGTAATGATGTCCACGCCGCCGGCCACGGCGAGCCGCCGGTGGTCCTCGAGCAGCACGGGGGCGTTGCAGGCGAAGGACCCGGTGTCCAGCCCGGCGGCGCTGAACGAATCCGGGACCAGGGCCGGGCACAGATCCAGTGCCTCGGCGTGGGTGATCCGCTGCATGTGTCCGCTTGCCTCCGCCCGGACGGTGGCGTCGTCCCCGATCAGCATGAAGCTGCGCGGGGTGAGCACCGGTTCCGGACGTTCGGCGTCCTGGGCCGCGATGAGGTCGAGCGTCCGGACGGTGAGCTCCTGGACCACAGGCGGTCCGTAGCTGGGAATCAGTTGCCGGGCTGAGCGGGCCGAGGTGTGGTACGCCAGGGTCTGCTCGGCTTCGATCAGGGCCACGCTGCAGTGCCCGGCCAAGGCGGAAGCAAGGGACAGGCCGGCGATCCCGCCGCCGACAATTACGACATCGTAATGAGCTGACATGATCCCATCCTTGCAGATCGTCGGGTCAGGTGATCACGTCCCGGTATCCGGCGTTTGCCGCAACCTGCGCCCGAGCGAGCAACGTCAATCGGGTCCCACAGTCATCACCTGCGCCGTTGTTGGGTCCCAGGGCGTTGAAATCCAGTGGCTCACGGCGTTCTCGGCACATGCCGTCTCCACGATTCCGAGTTTGGCGGCAACCTTCTTGGAACCCCGGCTGTTTGGATAAATTGTGCACGCCGGCCCGGGACATGCCCTTCCATGGTCCGCACGACTGGACATGTCCCCCGTTGCGGCGTGCAGGCGCGGGACATGCCCCTCGTGGTCATGGCCGTTGGACAGAGTGGCATTATGTCCAGTCCTCGCTGCCGGAGCTGGACATGTCCCCCGTTGCGGCGTACCGGCACGGGACATGCCCTTCGTTGGTCGTGGCCGTTGGACAGAGTGGCATTATGTCCAGTCCTCGCTGCCGGAGCTGGACATGTCCCCCGTTGCCGCGTGCAGGCCCGGGACAGGCACTTCCCTGGTCCGCGCGCCTGGACATGTCCCCCGTTGCGGCGTACCGGCMCGGGACATGCCCYTCGTTGGTCGTGGCCGTTGGACAGAGTGGCATTATGTCCAGTCCTCGCTGCCGGGGCTGGGCATGTCCCGCGGACAAGCCAGAGGAGGAAGCCGGGATGAACGAGCAAGGCCGGGCAGGGTGGGGCCGGACCCCGTGCTGAAAGCGGGGGGTCCGGCCCGGCGATCAGGCGGACTAGGCTGCTGCCACCGCCGCGCGGCTGCGCACGAACGCCTGGACGCAGGCCTCGACGTCGTCGGCGCTGTGTGCGGCCGAAAGCTGGACGCGGATCCGGGCGGCGCCCTTGGGCACCACCGGGTAGCTGAACGCCGTGACGAAGACGCCGTTGTGGAGCATGGCATCGGCCACCTTGGCGGCCATGACGGCGTCGCCGAACATAACCGGGACAATGGCGTGCTCGCCGGGGAGCAGGTCGAAGCCTTCCTCGCTCATGCGGTTCCGGAAGAGCTCCGCGTTGGCGAAGAGCTTGCCGCGCAGTTCGCCGGAGTTTTCCACGAGGTCCAGGGCCTTGAGCGTGGCCGCGACGATCGCCGGGGCCAGCGAGTTGGAGAACAGGTAGGGGCGGGCCTTCTGGCGGAGCATCGCCACCACCTCACCGCGGCCCGAGACATAGCCGCCGGAGGCGCCGCCGAGGGCCTTGCCGAACGTGCCGGTGTAGATGTCCACGCGGTCCGAGACGCCGGCGTGTTCCGGCGTGCCGGCACCGGTGGCTCCCATGAAGCCCACCGCGTGTGAATCGTCCACCATGACCAGGGCGTCGTACTTGTCGGCGAGGTCGCAGATCGCTTCGAGCGGGGCCAGGAAGCCGTCCATCGAGAAGACGCCGTCCGTGACGATGATCTTGCGGCGGGCCGGGTTCTCCTGCGTGGTGGCCTCGATCAGCTTCGATTCGAGGTCCGCCATGTCCTGGTTGGCGTAGCGGAAGCGCTGGGCCTTGCAGAGCCGGATGCCGTCAATGATGGACGCGTGGTTCAGGGCGTCCGAGATGACGGCGTCTTCCGGGCCGAAGAGGGACTCGAACACGCCGCCGTTGGCGTCGAAGCAGCTGGAGAACAGGATGGTGTCCTCGGTGCCGAGGAACGCCGAGACACGCTTTTCCAGTGCCAGGTGCAGGTCCTGGGTGCCGCAGATGAAGCGCACGCTGGCCATGCCGAAGCCGCGCTCGTCCATGGCCGTCTTCGCCGCGGCGATGATGTCCGGGTGGTCGGCGAGGCCCAGGTAGTTGTTGGCGCAGAAGTTCAGCACGTCGGCGCCGGACTCGCCGATCTGCCCGGCCTTGATGCGGTTGGCCTGCGGCGAGTCGATGTGCCGCTCGGTCTTGAACAGACCGGCGCTGCGGATCTCATCGAGTTCGTGCTGCAGCTGGTCCTTGATGGCTGAATACATGGGTTGGCTCCTCGGCTGGTTGGATGCGGGGGCGGAATGCTGTGCGTGGAATGCTGTGTCGGGCAGGGGCCCGGAAGCGTGCGGTCAGGAAAGGGGCCTAGAAAACGGTCCAGTCGAGGACCACCTTGCCGCCGACGCCGGCGCGGGCCACCTCGAAACCCTTTTCCCAGTCGGTGGCCGGCAGCGTGTCCGTGACCACGGCCGAGATGTTTGCGTGCAGGGCAGGGTTGGAGGAGAGCATGGCGCTCATCGCGTACCAGGTCTCGAACATTTCGCGGCCGTAGATGCCCTTCATGGTCAGCATGTGCGTGACCACCTTGCCCCAGTTGATGTCGATGGACTGGCTGGGCAGTCCCAGCATCGCGATCCGGCCGCCGTGGTTCATGTTGTCGATCATCTCAGGCAGCGCGGTGGGGTGTCCCGACATTTCCATGCCGATGTCGAAGCCTTCGCGCATGCCGAGTTCGCGCTGGGCGTCCTTGACCCGCATTTTCGAGACATCGATCGCGAGGTCGACGCCGAGCCTGCGGGCCAGTTCCAGCCGGGGCGCGGAGACGTCGGTGATCGCGATCTTGCGGGCGCCCGCGTGCCGGGCGACGGCGATCGCCATCAGGCCGATGGGTCCGGCGCCGGTGATCAGCACGTCCTCGCCGACCAGCGGGAAGCTCAGAGCGGTGTGGACGGCGTTGCCGAAGGGGTCGAAGATGGCGCCGAGTTCCGGGGTGACCGAGGGGTCCTGGTGGACCCAGACGTTGGTCTCGGGGATCACCACGTACTCGGCGAAGGCGCCGTCGCGCTGGACGCCGACGCTGACGGTGTTGATGCACATCTGCCGGCGGCCGGCGCGGCAGTTGCGGCAGATTCCGCAGACGATGTGGCCTTCGCCGGAGACCCGGTCCCCCACCTTGACGTCCAGGACGTCCTCGCCGGTCTCCACGACCTCGCCGTAGAACTCGTGGCCGGCGATCAGGGGGGCGTTGATGATGCCCTGCGCCCAGGCGTCCCAGGCCTGGATGTGCAGGTCCGTGCCGCAGATGCCGGTGGTCATGACGCGGATCTTGACGTCCCCGGGGCCGGTCTCCGGCTCGGGACGGTCGACGAGCTCGAATCCTGCGTGGGCGCCGGCTTTGTAGAGAGCCTTCATGGGCCTTCCTAACTGTGCTTTTGGGGTCCTGCTCCGCGCGTTCTGTTCCGCGAGTTCTGTTCCGCATGCGGGGCCGGCGTGTGGGTCAACTCACCCCATTAGACCCACCAGAAAGCATTAGCACAACCGAATTCTTCTCAATCGACGAATTAGCAATTGCTGTTGCATAGAATGGCTGGCATGGAAATCCACCAGCTGGAGATGTTGCGCGAACTCGGAGCACTGGGCAGCGTCAAGGCCGTCGCCGAAACCCTCCTGGTGACGCCGTCGGCCGTGTCCCAGCAACTGGCCGCGCTGCAGAAGACCGTGGAGGTGCCGCTGACCCGCAAGGAGGGCCGGAACCTGGTGCTCACGGAGGCCGGGCAGGTGCTGGCGGACGCCGGGGCCGCGGTGGTCAGCGCGATGGCGGATGCGAAGATGGCGATCGGCGCCTACCACGGCTCACCGGTGGCGCCGGTGACGCTCAGCGGTTTCCACAGCGCCGGGCAGGCATTGTTCGCGCCGCTGGCCCGGCTGCTGGACGGCCCGGGCCAGCCGCGGATCCTGCTCTCCGACGAGGACGTCGCGCAACAGGATTTCCCGGCCCTGACGGCGCGCTACGACCTGGTCCTGGCGCACCGGATGGACCACAGCCCGCGCTGGCCCGAGGAACGCGTCGCGGTGATCCCGCTCGCGCATGAGCCGCTGGACGTGGCGCTGCCGGCCGGGCACCGGCTGGCCGGCCAGCGCGCGGTGACGGCGGACGACGTCGTGGGCGAACCGTGGGTGACGAGCCGCGGCGGCTACTCCCCCGCCGACGTGCTTTCCACCGTCGCGGCGGTCTCCAGCCGTGAGCTGAACATCGTGCACCGTATCAACGACTACTCGACCGTGGCGGCGCTCGTGGCGGCCGGCGGCGTGATCGGCCTGCTGCCGCGGCACACCGCGCGGCCTGTGCTGAACCCGGACATTGTGCTGCGGCCGCTGGAGGGCATCAGCACCCGGCGCCGGATCGACGTCCTGGCCCGGCCGGAGAACCTTAAACGCACATCGGTCATGATGGTCTGCGAAGCACTGCAGACCATCATGACCGATCTAGTGGGTGGCTAGGGGCTAGCCCTCGACGCCGAGGCGCTGGAGGATCAGCTCGCGCACGCGGCCGGCGTCGGCCTGCCCGCGGGTGGCCTTCATGACCCCGCCGACGATCGCGCCGATCGCCTGGATCTTGCCGCCGCGGATCTTGTCCGCGACGCCGGGCTGCGCGGCGAGGGCCGCGTCGATCGCTTCGAGAAGCGGGCCGTCGTCGGAGACCACGGCGAGGCCGCGTTTCTCGACGATTTCCGCCGGGGTGCCTTCGCCGGCGAGCACGCCGTCCAGGACCTCGGAGGCCATCTTGTTGTTGATCTTGCCGTCCTCAACCATCTTGTTCAGTTCCACGATGGTGGCCGGGTTGACGCCCAGCTGGCCGGGATCGACGTCGGCGTTCTTGGCGCGGCCGACGATCTCGCCCATCCACCATTTGCGGGCCACGGTGGCGGTGGCGCCGGCTGCGATGGTTTCCTCGATCTCGTCCATGACGCCGGCGTTGACGACGTCGCGGAACTCCAGGTCCGAGTAGCCCCAGTCGGCCTGCAGCCGCTTGCGGCGCGCGGCCGGCGGCTCGGGCAGGGTGGCCCGGAGCTCCTCGACCCATTCGCGGGACGCGGTGATCGGGACCAGGTCAGGTTCCGGGAAGTAGCGGTAGTCGTCGGCGTCGGACTTGGCCCGGCCCGACGTCGTGGTCCGCGTGTCCTCGTGCCAGTGGCGGGTTTCCTGGATGACCGGCTCGCCGGAGTCCAGCACGGCGGCGTGCCGCTGGATCTCGTAGCGGACCGCGTGTTCGACGGCGCGCAGCGAGTTGACGTTCTTGGTCTCCGAGCGGATGCCGAAACGTTCGCGGCCGTGCGGGCGCAGCGAGACGTTGGCGTCGCAGCGGACGTTGCCGCGCTCCATCTTCGCGTCCGAAACCCCGAGGTTCTTGACGATCTCGCGGACGGCGGCCACGTAGGCCTTGGCGAGTTCGGGGGCGCGGCTGCCGGCGCCCTCGATCGGCTTGGTGACGATCTCGACCAGCGGCACGCCGGAACGGTTGTAGTCCACCAGGGAGTAGTCCGCGCCCTGGATGCGGCCGGTGGCGCCGCCCATGTGGGTCAGCTTGCCGGCGTCCTCCTCCATGTGCGCGCGTTCAATCTCGACCCGGAACACGGTGCCGTCGGAGAGCTCGACGTCCAGGTAGCCGTCGTACGCGATGGGCTCGTCGTACTGGGAGGTCTGGAAGTTCTTCGGGGTGTCCGGGTAGAAGTAGTTCTTCCGGGCGAAGCGGCACTTCTCGGCGATCTTGCAGTTCAGCGCCAGGCCGATCTTGATCGAGGACTCGATCGCGGTCTTGTTCACCACCGGCAGCACGCCGGGCATGCCGAGATCCACCTCGTTGACGTTGGTGTTCGGCTCATCGCCGAAGACGTTCGGCGCGGAGGAGAACATCTTGGTCTTGGTGTTGAGCTCCACGTGGACCTCGAACCCCAGGACGGGATCGTACTTGTCCATCGCCTCTTCGAAGCTGAGGGTTGCGTCAGTCATTAGTGTGAGCCTCCGTGGCTTGAGGCGGCGGCAGCCGCAGAAGTAGCAGTGAGCGAGGGGGCCCTATCCAGCAGCGGGCCGCCCCACTGCGCCTCGAGCAGGGATTCCAGGACCGCGCCGACGCGGTACAGGCGGGCATCCTGGCGGGCCGGGGCCAGGAGCTGGATGCCCACGGGCAGTCCGTCCTCGTCGGCCAGGCCGCCGGGCAGGGACAGGCCGGGGACGCCTGCCATGTTCGCCGGGATGGTGGCGACGTCGTTGAGGTACATCGCCAGCGGGTCGTTGAGCTTCTCGCCGAGCTTGAACGCCGTGGTCGGCGCCGTCGGGGAAATCAGCACGTCGGCCTTTTCGAAGGCGGCGTCGAAGTCGCGCTGGATCAGGGTGCGCACCTTCTGGGCCGAGCCGTAGTAGGCGTCGTAGTAGCCGGCGCTCAGGGCGTAGGTGCCCAGGATGATCCGGCGCTTGACCTCGTCGCCGAAGCCGGCGGCGCGGGTGGCGCCCATGACCCGCTCGATGGTCAGCGGTCCCTGTTCGGGCAGGACCCGCAGGCCGTAGCGGACGCCGTCGAACTTGGCCAGGTTGGAGGAGGCCTCCGACGGCATGATCAGGTAGTAGGCGCCCAGGGCGTACTTGAAGTTGGGGCAGGAGACCTCGACGATCTCGGCGCCCGCGCCCTTGAGCAGCTCGAGGGATTCGTTGAAGCGGTTCTCGACGCCGGCCTGGTAGCCCTCGCCGTGGAGTTCCTTGATGATGCCGATCTTCATGCCCTCGACGTTGCCGGTCCTGGCCGCGGCCACGAGGTCCTCGAGCGGGTCCGGCAGCGAGGTGGAGTCGCGCGGATCGTGCCCGCCAATCACCTGGTGCAGCAGGGCCGAGTCGAGAACGGTGCGCGAGACCGGGCCGATCTGGTCCAGCGAGGAGGCCATGGCGATGGCGCCGTAGCGGGAAACGCCGCCGTAGGTGGGCTTGACGCCGACCGTGCCGGTGACGGCGCCGGGCTGGCGGATGGATCCGCCGGTGTCCGTGCCGAGTGCCAGCGGGGCTTCGAAGGCCGCGACGGCGGCAGCGGAGCCGCCGCCGGAACCGCCGGGGATGCGGTCCAGGTCCCACGGGTTGTGCGTGGGCCCGTAGGCGGAGTGTTCGGTGGAGGAGCCCATCGCGAATTCGTCGAGGTTCGTCTTGCCCAGGATCGGCATCTTGGCGGCGCGCAGGCGCTCGACGACGGTGGCGTCGTAGGGGCTGTGCCAGCCTTCGAGGATCTTCGAGCCGGCCGTGGTGGGCTGGCCGATCGTGACGATGAGGTCCTTGACGGCGATCGGGACGCCCGCGAGGACGTGGAGCTCTTCGGCGGCGGCACCGCCGGCGGCGCGGATCGCATCCACTTCGGCGGCGACGGCGAGCGCCTCGTCGGTGTTGACGTGGAGGAAGGCGTGGACCTTGCCGTCGACGGCGGCGATGCGGTCCAGGTAGGCCTGGGTGACCTCGACGGCGGTGATCTCGCGGGCGGCCAGCTTCTCGGCGAGCGCGGCGGCGGAGAGGCGGATCAGTTCGTTGTTCTCAGTCATGGTCTTAGTCCTCATCCAGGATTGCCGGGACCTTGAAACGGCCTTCGTACGCGTCGGGGGCACCCGAGAGGGATTGCTCGGCCGTAAACGTGTGGCCCACGACGTCCTCGCGGAACACATTGGTCAGCGGAATCGGGTGGGACGTGGCCGGGACGTCATCACCGGCGGCTTCACTGACGGACTTCACTGAATCCACGATGACGGCGAGTTCGCCGGCCATCCTGTCCAGCTCTTCAGCACTCATCTCGATGTGCGCGAGTTGCGCGAGATGCGCGACGTCGTCGCGGTTGATCGCAGCCATGGATCTCCCCTGCAAGGTATGGATAATTTTCCGTCCCAGTCTACGTGGGTTGGACGGTGGTTACTGTCCGCCGCCTGGAACGACGACCACAAACAACGCGGGGTCACTTACGGTCCATCCGGAGGTCCCGAATGGGCCGTAAGTGACCCCGCGTTGGTTGGTGTTGTTGGGAGTGGTTAGCCGATGCCGATGGCTCCGGTGAGCACTCCGACGCCGAGCATCACCAGGGAGATCACGGCCGTGCGCCACAGGACCTTCTTGTGGTGGTCGCCCAGGTCCACCTTGGCGAGGGAGACCAGGAGCAGGATGGCCGGGACCAGGGGGCTCTGGAGGTGGAAGGGCTGGCCGGTGATGGAAGCGCGGGCCATGTCGGCGGCGCTGACGCCGTAGTGGGCCGCCGTTTCGCTCAGGACCGGCAGGACGCCGAAGTAGAAGGCGTCGTTGCTCATGAAGAACGTCATCGGGATGCTCAGGACGCCGGTGATCACGGCCATCAGCGGACCCATGTCGGACGGGATGATCTGGACCAGCCATTCCGACATGGCCTTGACCATGCCAGTGCCGTTGAGGACGCCGGTGAGGACCGAGGCGGCCATGACCATGCTGACGACGGCGACGATCGAGGGAGCGTGCGCGATCAGCTGGGCGCTCTGGTCCTTGACCTTGGGGAAGTTGACCAGCAGGGCGATGGCGGAGCCGACCATGAAGACGAACGGGAGCGGAATGACGTTGGCGACGAGCGTCACCATGACCGCGACCGTGAGGCCGAGGTTGAACCAGAACAGCTTGGGACGGAGGGTCTTGCGGTTGGGGTCCAGGGCGGTGTCGGCCATGGCGGAGTCGCGGTCGTCAACGAGGGAATCGGTGCGCTCCAGCACTGCAACGGACGATCCTTCCGGGGAGAGCCCGGCGGGCGAGGCTCCGGGGTCCTTGCGGCCGCGGCGGATGCCGGTACCGCCGGCCGCGCTGCCGCCGGCTGCGCCGTCTGCGTCGCCGTCGAAGGCTGCGGCTGTATCCGGGACGCCCCAGATCTCGGGGGCGACGGCGCGGAGGCGGTTGCGTTCCTGCAGGCCGAGCAGCCAGGAGAAGACCAGCACGACGATGAGCCCGGCGATGAGGGACGGGACCATGGGCACGAAGACATCATTGACGTCGAGCTTCAGCGCGGAGGCGGCGCGGGCGGTGGGGCCGCCCCAGGGCAGGATGTTCATGGTGCCGTTGGCCAGGCCGGCCACGCAGGTCAGGACCACGGGGCTCATCTTCAGCCGCAGGTAGACCGGCAGCATCGCCGCGGTGGTGAGGATGAAGGTGGTGGAGCCGTCACCGTCGAGGGAGACCGCTGCCGCGAGGATGGCCGTGCCCAGGACAACCTTGGCGGGGTCGTTGCCGAGCTTTCGCAGGATGAACCGGACCAGGGGGTCAAAGAGCCCGACGTCGATCATCAGCCCGAAGTAGATGATCGCGAACATCAGCAGCGCGGCGGTGGAGGTCATGGATTTCATGGAGTCCATGACCATCGGGCCGATCCCGAGGCCCGCGCCGGCGAAAAGCCCGAAGACTGTGGGAACAATGATGAGCGCCAGCACCGGCGTCAACTTCTTCGTCATGATCAGCACCATGAATACCGCGATCATGGCGAATCCTAGTAATACCAGCACGGCCGGCTCCTTCTTCGTTGAATGACACCACTCCGGTGTGATGCGCACTACAGACGTTAGAGTGGCGCCCGTCACGACTGGGTCTTTGGCTCAATTGATTGGCATACTGCTTATTGGATGCATTTTGCGCATTTTGCTCACGTCCGTACCAACCCCAGGCAGGAGCCCGATGAAGCGCCGCACAGCTCTGCCGGCCCTGCGCTTTTCGACCCAGACACTGCTGCTGCAGCTCGGCGTCGTGGCGCTGGTGGTGCTGCTGAGCAGCGCCGTCCACGCCTGGCTGAGCTATGACCGGCTGGGCCGCGAGGCGGAGAACCAGGCGCTGACCCTGGCCCGGACGGTGGCCTCGGACCCCTCAGTGCGGGCAGAGGTCCAGTCCATCAGCGCTCTTCCCGCCGCTCCCCCGGCCGCCGAGCTGTTGGCCGGTCCGTTGATGGCTGCCGCGGAGGGTGCCCGCACCCGCACCGGGGCCCTGTTCGTGGTCATTACGGACGAGACCGGCATCCGGCTGGCGCACCCCGACGCGGAGCGGCTGGGCGAAAAGGTCAGTACCGACCCCTCGGACGCCCTCGCGGGCCGGGAGGTCACCACGCGGAACACGGGCACGCTGGGCCCGTCCGCCGGCGCCAAGGTCCCGGTGTATGCCCCGGACTCGACGGCGGTGGTGGGCGAGGTGAGCGTGGGCTACTCCACCGAGACGATCAGCCAAAGCCTGGCCCGGGACATCATCCCCATCGCCGTCACGGCCGCCGGCGCGCTGCTGGCCGGCGTGCTCGCCTCCTTCCTGCTGCGGCGGCGGCTCCAGCGGCTGACCCTCGGGCTGGAACCCGAGGAGATCAGCACCCTGGTGCACGACCAGGTGGCCGTGTTGCAGGGCGTCGACGACGGCGTGATCGGCGTTTCGGCCGACGGCAGGGTCAGCGTTTTCAACGCCGCCGCCCAGCGGCTGCTCGGTGTCCCGGACCTCGCGGGCACGCCCTGGGCCGCCGCGCCGGTCCCGGAGCAGCTCAAGGCCCTGACCCGGGCCGATGCGGCCGAGGGCGAGGCGGTGGAACTCGTGGCCGGCGGCCAGGTGCTGGTGGTGAGCGCCCGCAAGGCTCTGCACGGCCGCGAGGACCTTGGCTGGGTGGTGATGCTGCGGGACCGGACCGAGCTGCAGCAGCTGACCCGCCAGCTCGACGCCGTCGGCACGATGTCCGCGGCTTTGCGGGCGCAGCGCCACGAGTTTGCCAACCAGCTGCACACGATCGCCGGGTTCATGAGCATCGGGGAGCCCCAGCAGGCCCAGGAATATCTCGCCAAACTGGCGGGCACCGGGCCGCTGGCATTCCCGGTGGACCAGGCCGAGCTGCTCCAGGACCCCTACCTGCAGGCCTTCCTCGGCGCCAAGGGCGTCGAGGCGGACGAGCGCGGCGTGAGCCTCCGCCTCGGCCCGGAATCTGTGGTCCGCGGCCGCGTCACCGAACCCCAGGACGTCACCACAGTCCTGGGGAACCTGATCGACAACGCCGTGAAAGCCGCCGTCGCCGGTTCCGCGGCCGAGCGCTGGGTGGAAGTCGAAGTGCTGGACGAACCGGGCATCAACGGAGGCGCCGGCACACTCCACATTGTGGTGGCCGATTCCGGCGACGGCCTGGGCGTTGGAATGACAGCCGCCGAGGCCGAGGGGGTCTTCGCGGAGGGCTACACGACCTCGGTCCGGCCCGCGCGCCCTGGCGGAGGGCAGGGCCTGGGGCTGGCCCTGTCCCGGCAGCTCGCGCGCCGCCGCGGCGGAGACGTGCGGGTGCTCGAGGCCGGCTCCCCCGGCGGCCCGGGCGCCGTTTTCGTGGCCACGCTGCCGGGAACCACCGAACCGGGGCCAACGCTGCCGGGAAATACCGAACCTGGAATCACTGAAGCAAACCGGGAGGACAACGATGTCTGAGGATTTCAGGGTGCTGATTGTCGACGATGATTTCCACGTCGCCAAGCTGCATGCCGCCTATGTGGATTCGGTGGCCGGCTTCCTGGCGCTGCCGCCGGCCGGCTCGGCGTCCCAGGCGCTGCAGGCCATCCACAGCCTCCGCCCGGACCTGGTGCTGCTGGACGTCTACCTGCCGGACGCTTCGGGCCTGGACCTGCTGCACCAGCTGGACGTCGACACCGTGATCCTCAGCGCGGCCTCGGACACGGCCTCGCTGCGCCTCGCGTTCCGCCGCGGGGCACTGGGCTACCTGCTCAAGCCCTTCACAGCCGAATCCCTTTCGCAGCAGCTGCGCTCCTATGCACGCTACCGCCGGATCCTGGCCCAGCCGGGCTCCGTCAGCCAGGAGACGGTGGAGCGCGCCAAGCGCGCCCTGATCCCGGGCGACGTCGTCGCCTCGGCACGTCCCCGCTCCGCCACCGAGGCCGCGGTGCTGGAATCCCTGGTGCCGGGCGAGCAGTATTCGGCCGCCGACGTCGCCGCCCGGGTCGGCGTGTCCCGGGCCACCGCCCAGCGGTATCTGTCCGCGCTGGCGGACGACGGCGCCGTCGACATCCAGCTGCGCTACGGCACCACCGGGCGGCCCGAGCACCGTTACGGAATCCCCGCCCCGGCCGGCCACTAGGCGCCGCGACACAAGCAGCGAAGCCAACTTAGGCGCCGTCGGGCTCCTTCTGTGCCGCCGCCTGCTCCGCCTGCACGGCCCTGTGGATGTTGCCGTGGATCATGTCCGCCCCGATGCGCTCGATCACGCCGTCGCGCTCCAGGACCGCCCGGACCGCGGGCTTCAGCCGGGTCAGGCGCAGGTTGACCCCGGCCTCCCGGGCGAGGATGACGATGTCCGCCACCTTTGCCGCCCCCTGCGAGTCGACGAAGTTGATCCCGCCGCAGTCGAGCACGATCCCGGTGAGCCCCGGCGTCGACTGGATGACGTCGCGCAGGCGGTCCTCCAGTGCATCGGCCGTGGCGAAGAACAGGCCGCCGTCGAACCGGATCACGGCAATGCCGGGAACGGTCTCGTCGCCGGGGTGCTCACCGGCGTCGCGGAAGACCTGGGTCCCGGGCTCGCGGCCCAGGTCGGGCATCTCCGGATGGGTCGCCACCCGGACGAGCCAGATGAGCGAGAGCCCGATCCCAATGACGACGCCCGCCAGCACGCCGAAGATGAGGGTGCCGATGATCGCCGCGACCGCAATCCAGAAGTCGAACTTCTGCACGCGGGCCAGCCGCCGCAGCTCGGGCACGTTCATCATGCCCATGACGACGGCCTCGATGATCAGCGCCGCCAGCACGGGCTTGGGCAGGATCGAGAACAGCGGCGCCAGGAAGAGCAGCGTGAGCAGGACGGTGATCCCGGAGGTGAGGGAGGCCAGTCCGGTCTTCGCCCCCGAGTGGTCGTTCAGCGAGCTCGCGGACAGGCTTGTCGAGACGGGCATCCCCTTGAAGAGACCCGAGGCGATGTTGGCCATTGACTGGGCAATGGATTCCTGGTTGATGTCGATCTGGTAGCGGTGTTTGGCAGCGAACGCCCTCGCATCCCCGGCGGTCTGGGAGAAACCGATCAGGACCAGCGCCACCGCCGCGAGCGCCACGGTGCCGACGTGGTCCCACATGAGCTGACCGTCCGGGACCTGCAGCGAGGGCAGCCCGCTGGGTACGTCGCCTACCAGGGCCACGCCTTTGGCCCCGAGACCGAAGAGCGCCTCCGCCGCCAGTCCGCCGACCACCAGGACCAGGGCGCCGGGGACTTGGGGAGCGATGGCTTTCAGCCCGAAGACGACAGCCAGCGCGATGACCCCCACCACCACGGTGGTCGGCTGCGCCTCGCCCAGGGTGCCCAGCCACGACCACAGCTCCTGGAGCGGGTTGGAGCCGGTGGCCTCGGTCCCGGTGAGTTTGGGGAGCTCCCCGATCACGACGTCGATCGCCGCGCCGAAAAGGAAGCCGGTGACCACGGCCTTCGAGAGGAACTGCGCGATCCAGCCCATCTTGAAGACGGCAAGAATCAGGAACAGAATCCCGGAGGCGAGGGTGATTCCGGCAACGAACGAGGCGATATCCTGTTCGCCGGTGATGCCTGCCGCGAGCACGGCACTCGCGGCCACCGCCGCCAGGCCCGAGCTCGGGCCCATCGAGATCTGCCGGCACGTGCCGAAGATCGCGTACACGATGGCGCCGGCGGCCGCGGCATACAGCCCGTTCTGCAGCGGAATCCCGGCGATGCCTGCGTACCCGAGGTTCTTCGGAACGATCAGGGCCGCGACGGTGACCCCGGCAATCAGATCGCCGCGCAGCCACGAGCGGTCATAGGAGCGGAACTGGCCGATGAGGGGGATCCTGGCGGGCCCCTGCCCGGGTGCCTTGGTCATGCGCTCTTCTTACTCCAAGTCCGGCGGTTCCGCCAGAGTCCCCCCGGCCCCCGCAACGCCCCGGGCAAGCGTCGCTTTGGCCCTAGGCGGCGCTCTTTTGGGCGACGAGTTCGATCTCGACGAGCATCTTGGGATCCAGGAACGGCAGCACGTGAACGAGGGAGAGCGTGGGGCGGATGTCGCCGAAGACCTCGCCGTGGGCCCGGCCGGCCTCTTCCCACTGGCTGATGTCCGTCAGGTACAGCTTGGACTGCACCACGTCCTCGAAGCCGAAGCCGGCCTCGGCCAGCACGGCGCCGAGCTTCTGCAGGATGTAGCTGGTCTGGGTATAGAAGTCTTCGCCCACGATTCCGTCCTCGCCGCTGGCGGCGGTCGCGGAGATGTAGAGGGTGTTGTCCACCTGGACAGCCCGGGAATAGCCGAGGGTCTGTTCCCAGGTGGAGCCGGTACCGAAGGTCTTGCGCATGGTGGGCCTTTCGCAGTTGCCGCAGGGATCGGCACAACTGTAGGGCGCAGGACGGCCGGGCCGCCAAACCGGGTTGATTTGTGTCGGCGGACCTGCGCGGGGCCACCGCCCCGGCTAGAGTTCCTGGCGGTAAACGAGCAGTTTGATGTCCGTGCCCGGCACGAGCCAGTCGCGCTCCGGCGCCCGGACGAAGCCGGTCTTCAGGTAAAGGCCGTGGGCGCTTTCCCAGCTCTCGCCCGTGGTGAGGGCCACGGCGTGAATACCGGGAAGGGCCCTGGCGTGCTCCATGATGGCCTGGACCATGGCCTTGCCGGCGCCGCTGCGCTGCACGGAGGGGTCCACCACGAGCATCCTGAACTCGAGCTCGTCGCTGAAGGCGATGTCCGCGTAGGGCTCGCCGGCGACCGCCAGCGTCACGGAGCCGAGGATCCGGCCCTCACGCTCGGCGACCCAAACCGTCGCGGCCGCCGCGCGCTGCCCGACGTTCTGGATCTGCTGCATGTAGGGGTGGTCGGCGCTCTCAAAGTAGCCCGCCGCCAGGTAGGCGTCCCGGGTGATGCGCGCTATGGCGTCGAAGTCGGCCGGAACGGCGGGGCGAATGAGGATCTGCGAAGGCACCTGTCAATGGTACGGGCGCCCGGCCCGGGCCGTGCCCGGAAAGGCCGTTTCCGTGACTGAACTATCACTCAGGCGCATCTGACAGGCGTAGAGCCGGCCCGGCGGGACGACGTTAGAGCGGGAATTTGCCGGAGAGTTCCAGCGGACCGGCGCACGTCCATGCGGCCAGGCGTTCGTCGTCGGAGGGGCCGCCGGCCAGGGGGCTGGTGAGCCGCGGCCGGCGCACCCAGCAGCCTGCCTCCTCGGCGATCAGGGCTCCGGCGGCGAAGTCGTGTTCGTTGAGCCCGCGCTCACCGTAGGCGTCGTGCGTGCCGTCCGCCACGAGGCACAGGTCCAGCGCCGCGGACCCGAGCCGGCGCATGTCGGCGAAGCCGTCCATCAGGCTGCCGAGGCCTGCGGCCTGTTCCGCCCGCACGCCGGGATCGTAGCTGAAGCCCGTGGCCAGGATCTGGCCGGTCCGTCCGGGGACCGGGCCGAACAGGGCGGTCACCTGGCCCTGTTCCTGGAGCCAGGCGCCCTCGCCGCGGGACGCGTAGTAGGTGCGTCCCAGCGCCGGTGCGCTGACGACGCCGGCCAGCCAGACGCCGTCGGCGTCGGCCACCGCCACGGAGGTGGCGTAGTAGACGATGTTGCGGATGAAATTGGTGGTGCCATCGAGCGGGTCGATGGACCAGCGGTAGCCGCTGGGCTCCGCCGGCAGGACGGTGCCGCCCTCCTCCCCCGTGATGATGTCCCACGGCCGGGCGGCGGTGATGACGTCCCGGACGGCGGCTTCGGCGGCGAGGTCGAAGGCGGTCACCCAGTCTCCTGAGTCGCCCTTGTTGCTGGCGTCCAGGCCCGCAGTCTTCCGGGTGGCCAGGACGGCGGCCCCCGCCGCGGCGGCCGATTTGGCCAGTTCGAGCAGCCCCGGAACGCCAGGTGCGGGAGGACCCGCGGAGTGGGAACTCATTCGCCGGCCGGCCCGTTCGCCAGCAGGGCACGGAAGCCGTCCTCATCCAGGACCGGGACGCCGAGCTGTTCGGCCTTGTCCAGTTTGGTGCCGGCGTTCTCGCCCGCCACCACGTAACTGGTGTTCTTCGACACCGATCCGGCCGCCTTGCCGCCGCGAATCAGGATGGCTTCCTTGGCCTCATCGCGGCTGAAGCCCTCGAGGCTCCCGGTCACCACCACGGTCAGCCCCTCCAGCGTCCTGGGCGTCGACTCGTCGCGTTCGTCCGCCATCCGGACGCCGGCGTCCGCCCAGCGGTCCACGATGTCGCGGTGCCAGTCCTCGGCGAACCATTCAGTCAGCGCCTGGGCGATGACCGGGCCCACGCCGTCCACGTGGGCGAGCTCCTCCTCGGAGGCCTGCCGGATGGCGTCCATGCTGCCGAACGCGGTGGCGAGGGCGCGCGAGGCCCGCGGCCCGACGTGCCGGATGGACAAAGCCACCAGGATCCGCCACAGCGGCTGGGATTTCGCTTTTTCCAGCTCCCGGAAGAGCTTGTCCGTCGTGGCCGTGGGCTTGGACGGGGTCTTGGTGGTGGCCTTGGTGAAGAAGTAGGGCACCAGCTCGAATTCCCCTGTGCCGGCGCCCTTGGAGCGCTTCTCCCGGCGGACACGGACGTCCGCGAGCTGCTCCGGAGTGAGGTCGAACAATGTCGCCTCGGTGGTCAGCGGCGGCTCCGCGGGCTCGGCCGGCTGGGTCAGTGCGATGGCGGCTTCCCAACCGAGGGCCTCGATGTCGAAGGCGCCGCGGCCGGCAAGGTGGAAGACGCGTTCGCGCAGCTGCGCCGGGCAGGACCGGGAGTTGGGGCAGCGGATGTCCACGTCCCCTTCCTTCCCGGGGGCCAACGGCGTGCCGCACGCGGGGCATTCGGTGGGCATGATGAAGTCGCGGACGGGAGGGTCCTGCTGGTCCCGCAGCGCCAGCACCGGGCCCACAATTTCCGGTATCACGTCTCCGGCCTTGCGCAGCACCACAATGTCGCCGATCTTCACGCCCTTGGCCTTGACCACTTCCTGGTTGTGCAGGGTGGCCATTTCCACGGTGGAGCCGGCAACCTTGACCGGTTCCATCACGCCGTACGGGGTGACCCGGCCGGTGCGGCCGACGTTGACGGCGATGTCGAGCAGCTTGGTGTGGACCTCTTCGGGCGGGTACTTGTAGGCCACGGCCCAGCGCGGCACCCGGGTGGTGTAGCCCAGGGCCCGCTGGGTGGCGAAGTCGTCCACCTTGATCACAATGCCGTCGATCTCGTGGGTGAGGCTGTGCCGCTTGTCGCCGTAGCGCTTGATGAATTCGAGGACGTCGGACAGCCCGGCCAGGACCTCGAAATACGGGCTCGTCGGCAGTCCCCACTCGGCCAGCTTGCGGTAGGTCTCGGACTGGCTGGCGGTGTCGAGACCCTCGCGGGCGCCGATGCCGTGGACGTACATCCGCAGCGGCCGCTTGGCGGTTTCCGCGGGGTCCTTCTGCCGCAGCGAACCCGCGGCGGCGTTGCGCGGGTTGGCCAGCGGCGCCTTGCCGGCCTCGATCAGGGCTTCGTTGAATTCCGCGAAGGCCTGCGACGGGATGAAGACTTCGCCGCGGACTTCCACCTCCGCCGGGAAGCCGGTGCCGCTGAGCTGCTGCGGGATTTCCTTGATGGTCAGGACGTTGTGCGTGATGTCCTCGCCGGTGGTGCCGTCCCCGCGGGTTGCGGCCCGGACCAGGGCGCCGTCGCGGTAGAGCAGGTTGACGGCCAGGCCGTCGATCTTCAGTTCGGTGAGCCACGACGGCGGGTTCCCGCCGTTGCCGAGCTTGGCGACGCCCGCCTCGGCCTTGACCATCCAGGCCTCCAGCTCCTCGAGCGAGAAGACATCCTCCAGGCTGTACATGCGCTGCAAATGCTGCACGGCGGCAAACGCCGCTGACACCTCGCCGCCGACTTCCTGCGTGGGCGAATCGTTGGCCACCAGTTCCGGATGCATGGCTTCGAGCGTTTCCAGCCGACGGTAGAGCTCGTCGAACTCGGCGTCGGAGATGATCGGCGCGTCCTGCTGGTAGTACGCAAAGCGGTGCTTGCGGACCTGCTCCACAAGGTCTTCATACTCCGCGCGGATGTCCCCGGACGGGACCTGCTCCCCCGCGGGGCCTTGAGGGTCCGTGACGTGCCCGGGGGCTGCTTCGGCTGCTTCTTCAGTCCCTGCTGCGGTCTCTGCTGCGGTCTTCCCTGTGCTCACAGACCTATCCTGCCCTAGATCCCCGACATTGTCCGGTCCAGGGTCCGGTCTGGGGTCCGCTTCCGAATTCGGTCTGACGCCGACCGCGAGGTCAGGCTGGCTCGTCCGCGTTTGCAGTCCGTGCGTCGACCACGATCGCCGTGATGTTGTCCCGGCCGCCGCTTCGCAAGGCCGCCTGGATCAGTTCGTCCACGGCCGCCTGGGGGTCGGCCTCGGCCGCGAGGATGCCGGCGATCTTCTCATCGCTGAGTTCGCCGTTGAGGCCGTCGGAGCAGACCAGCATCCGGTCGCCGTCTTCAAGGGGAACCAGCCAGAAGTCGGCCTCGGAGTCATCCCCGGTTCCCAGCGCCCGTGTCACCACGTGCCTGCGGGGGTACACGGCGGCCTCGGCCTCGGTGATCTGGCCGGTGTCGAGGAGTTCCTGGACTTCGGAATGGTCCACGCTGATCTGGGCGAGCTGGCCGTGGCTGTACCGGTACGTGCGGGAGTCCCCGATGTTGAGGACAAGCCAGTACGGAACGTCCTGTTGTTCCACCACCACGACGCCGGACAGGGTGGTTCCGGCACGCGATCCGGTGGCGTGACGAATGCCCGCATCGGCCATGAGCAGGTACTCCTGCAGGATGTCCGCCGTCGCATCCCGGCTGCCGGTCTTGGACTGTGGCAGCTCGGCCAGGGTGCGCACGCAGATGCTGCTGGCAACTTCGCCGGCCTCGTGCCCGCCCATGCCATCCGCCACGGCGAAGACGGGGTCAGCGGCAATGAAGGAGTCCTCGTTCGCCTCGCGGCGCAGTCCCCGGTCCGTGCCGTACCCGCAGCGCAGTAGCGGTCCCTGTTTTCCGTCCGAGGGCGGGATGGGGGCGTCTGGCGATGGGTTCATGGCGGTCCTCAATACAGTGGTGCGCGGCTTCACTGGTGCGCGGGGGTTGACGGCGTTCACAACCCGGCCGGATCGCAACTGCCGGTCCGACTATTGCATATGCGCCGCTCAGCTGAGAAGCCCGCCACGGCCTGCCGGCGGGCTGATCCGGCGTTCAGTCCAGGATCAGGCCCCGGCCGCTGCCGGGCTGCAGCTGCACCGGGTGGATTTCACCAAACCCGCGGACGTCCTCGGCCGGCCGGGGCACCAGGACGAAGCGTTCGTCCTGCTCCAGCGCGGCCGCGGTCATCGAATCCACCAGCACGGTTCCAGGGTCCGCGAGAGCCGTCAGGCGGGCGGCGAGGTTGACGGTGGGTCCGTAGATGTCGCCGAGGCGGGAGAGGATTCGGCCCCAGACCATGGCCACGCGGGCCTGGGGCAGGATCTCGTCGTCGGTGAAGGCGCGGGACAGGGCCAGGGAAATCTCGGCGCCGGCCGCCGGAGTCTCGGCAATGTACAGGACCTCGTCGCCGACGGTCTTGACCAGCCGGCCGCCGCCGACCGAGATGATTTCGGCGCACTTGTTCTCGAAGCGCTGCACCAGCTGGGCGAGCGTCTTCTCGTTCATCCGGCGGGACAGGCTGGTGTACGAGACAAGGTCGGCGAAGCCGACCGCCCGGGCCAACGGCAGGGGCGCATCGTCCTCGTCGCCTTCGCGGCCCTCTTCGCTGGACTGCAGCCCGGCTTCGGCCCGGACGGCCAGGCGCTGCACACCGGCGTTGAGCTGGCGGCGCCAGGAGTAGGCGAGCATCTCCTCGAGGGGGTCGATCAGGTTCGGCAACTCGCTGACGAGCCGCTTGCGGGCGACGGCGTCAGTCACGCCATGTTCCTGGACCATGTCCTCCACGAGGGCCTCGATCTGCCACACCACCATCCGGTCGGTCATCTGGCCGATGGCCCGGGTGATGGAGATTGCGGCTTCCTCGGTGAGCTTGCCGTCGCGCACCAGGTCCACGATGGTGGACAGGGCGGCCTGGTCACGCTCGGTGAAGGCGACATCTTCATCCCCGAGGTTGGGAAAACCCAGGGCGCGCCAAAGTTTCCGGGCAGAGAGCAGCGAGAGCCCCGCACCGGCGGCGACTTCACGACGCCGAAGCTTGCGTTCTCCGCCCAGCAGCCGCGCTTCCAGGGCCTTGGCGGCAAGCCGTTCAGCGGACATCGTGCCGGTGGGCGGGGCCACGGGTTCGGCGGCGGGTTCGTCGGGCTCGACTTCGTCGGGTTCGAGTTCGAGTTCGGGTTCGATGAGCGCGCCGGCTTGGGCGCCGAAGGCGGTCCCGGCGTCGCTGTCGGCGGCAGCCGAACCGGCGGCAGCCGAACCGGCGGCGTCCTCGGGCTCCCGGGGCAAATCCGGGGCAGCGAGATCGATGTCCTGGTGGACGTTCTCAGCGTTCATCTCTTCCACCTTCTCTCGTCTCCCACGGCCAGGCCTCGCCCGGGTTGTAGGTCATGCCATCGGCGCCGGACGCCTCGCCCTGCGGGAGGTCGTCGATGGCGTCCAGCAGGAAATTACGGAATGTCGCGACCTCCGGGACATCGGGGACCACCGTTCCAAGGGGGTACCCGGTCTCCAAGGATATATTCCCGGAGTGCAATAGGCGCTGCAACAAGGATTGCTCAATGGCCACATGCCGGACGGCGGCGAGTGGTATCTGTTCATCGCGCCGCCGTAACATGCCGTATCGGGCAACTATGCGCTGGCTGGTGAGGATGTAGCGGGTGGCATGCCATGCAATGACCCGCGGGAGGCAATAGCCCAGCAGCACCCACGCCGCCAACGCCAGGCACACGGCGAGGAGCCAGGGCGTCCACTCTTTCGGGACGAGGGGGACGAGCCGCGCCGGACCGCCCTTGACAACCCAGGCGCAGGCGTACGCGGCCAAGGCCGGAACAACAATGAACATCAGCGCCGGGACAATGAGCATCCTGGGCTGGGGCCGGGTCACCACAATCACTTGCTCTCCCGGCAGGAGCACTCTACGCATAGCCGCTTTCTGCTCCGCCGCTGCCGGTGCCCTGGCCGCCGGTCCCGGCCGGGTTCCACGGCCTCAGGTGCACGACGTCGCCGGCGGTCACCACATGTTCATGGCCCGCGGCATCGACCACCAGGAGTGAGCCGTATTCGTCCAGGCGCGTGGCATGGCCAATGATCTCGTGGTCGCCCGGGAGTTGGGCCCGGACCTGCTTGCCGAGGGTTGAGAGGAGGTGCTCCACGCGTTTGTGCAGCGATGGGCCACCGGCCATGCCGGCGGTAGGGTCGCCGTCGGCGTTGCAGAAACTCCGGTACAGGGTGGCGAAGCGGGACAGGTAGCTCTTCAGGAGCTCCGTCCGGTCCACTGTGTCGGGATTCTCCAGCAGCACGGAGGTGGCGGTGGGAACCGGGAGTTCGGGCTCCGTCAGCGTGACGTTCAGGCCGGTGCCGAGGATGACCGGCGGCGCGCCGCCGGCGCCGAGCGGGCCGAGCTGGGCCAGGATGCCGGCGATTTTCCGGCCCCGGACCAGGACGTCGTTGGGCCATTTGAGTTCCGCCGGAAGGCCTGCCGTTTCCGTCAGGGCCTCACGCAGGGCGAGGGCGGCCAGGAGGGAGAGCCAGGAGTACCTGTGGGTCGGCAGCGGCCGGCCGGCCCCGTTGACCGGCAGGAGCACCAGGGAGACAGAGACCGAACTGCGGGCCGGCGCCTCCCACCGGCGGTCGAGCCGGCCGCGCGCGTCACTCTGGTACTCGGCGGTCAGCACTGACAGGTCCGGCCACGCGCCGGGTTCCTCGGTCACCCCGCGGAGGAGATCGGCGTTGGTGGAGCCGGTGGACTCAAGCACCGTCAGGCGCGGAATTCCGTTCGCGGACAGGAACGCCTCATCGCTGAGGGCACTCAGGTCCAGGGGCGGACGGTCCGGGGTTTCCTGCGCGGTTTCCATCCTTGAATCCTACCGAGGAAAGCGCACCGGGGCCCCGGCCGTCTGCCTCACATGCCTCCGCCGAAACTCCCCACCTTTGGCCGGGGTGTCCGGCGTGTCGGCCGGACACACCGCTGATTCCGGCGCCCGGACGCCAAATGAGGGGAAATTCCGCGGGGCAGACGGCCGCAAAACACCCAGCAAGTTCAGAGGAAGATGTCCGGGACCAGCAGGGCCTCCGGCGCGCCGAGGCTGTACGGGCTGAAGTCCGTCACCCCTGCCGCCGCGAGAACCTGTTCATCGGTGTAGAAGTTACCGCTCCGGCTGCCGTGGGCGGGGACAGCGTTGCCGCCGGTCAGCACGGCGTGGGCGGCGTCGGCCATGATTTCGGGGCTGCGGGCGCCCTTAACGATCATGTCGCCGCCGGGCATGTTGCGGATCGCCGCGGTGTCGATCAAGGTACACGGCCAGAGTGAGTTCACGGCGACGCCGTCGGCCTTGAGCTCCTCGGCCAGCCCCAGCGTGGTCAGGCTCATGCCGTACTTGGCCATGGTGTAGGCCAGGTGCAGGCCGGCCCACTTCGGATCCAGGTTCAAGGGCGGGGAGAGCGTGAGGATGTGCCCTGCATCGGATGCCCGCAGCGCCGGCAGCGCCATCTTCGAGAGCAGGAACGTCCCGCGCACGTTGATGTCCTGCATGAGGTCGTAGCGTTTCATGTCCACATCGTGGGTGGTGGAGAGGTCGATCGCCGACGCATTGTTGATGACGACGTCGATCCCGCCAAAGTGGTCCACGGCGGCGCCGACTGCACCGGCGACGTCGGCGTCGTTGCGCACGTCGCCGACCAGCGGCAGGGCCTGGCCGCCGGCGGCCTCGATCTGTTCGGCGGCGGTATACACGGTGCCCTCCAGCCTGGCGTGGGGCTGACCGGTCTTGGCCATCAGGACGATGTTGGCGCCGTCCCGGGCCGCGCGGAGCGCGATGGCCAGGCCGATGCCACGGCTGCCCCCGGAGATGAGGACCGTGCGGCCCTGGAGGGAACCGGCGGCCTGGTACGGCCCTGCGGCGGTGCCCGAAGCATCGTTGCTTGAAGTCATGCCCACACTCTAGCCGACCAATGTTACTGGCGGGTAACAAAGCGGTGAGGGAGTTTCGCGGCGGGAAAATTGTAGGTTCCCTACAGCGGCACGGGCCAATACCGTCACTAGACTTGCCAGCAGAGCCCTGCTTTTGTGGATTCCAGCCAAAGGACCCCACGCGACGGGCGCCGTACAACCTTGCGACAGAGCCGGAGAAACTTGATGAGCCACGATCTGACCACGACTGCGGGAAAGATTGCAGATTTCCGCGACCGCCAGGCCCGTGCCGAACAGCCCTCCGGCCCGGAAGCGATCGCCAAGCAGCACGCGCGCGGCAAGAACACCGCCCGCGAGCGCATCGACCTGTTGCTGGACGCCGGCTCCTTCGTCGAATTCGATGCGCTGGCCGTGCACCGCTCCACCGCGTTCGGCATGGAGAAGAAGAAGCCCCTCGGCGACGGCCTCGTCTCCGGCTACGGCACGGTGGACGGCCGCCCGGTTGCGGTCTACAGCCAGGATTTCTCCGTCTACGGCGGCTCGCTGAGCCAGGTCAACGGCGAAAAGATCGTCAAGGTCCAGGAGTTCGCGCTGCGCAACGGCTGCCCCGTGGTGGGCATCCTCGACGGCGGCGGTGCCCGCATCCAGGAGGGTGTCGCCTCCCTGGCGATGTTCGCGGACATCTTCCGCAACAACGTCCACGCCTCCGGCGTCGTCCCGCAGATCTCGCTGATCATGGGCCCCTCCGCCGGCGGCGCGGCCTACTCCCCCGCCCTGACCGACTATGTGGTCATGGTGGACAAGACCTCGCACATGTTCATCACCGGCCCGGACGTCATCAAGACCGTCACCGGCGAAGACGTGGACATGGAAACCCTCGGCGGCGCCCGGCAGCACAACGCCAACACCGGCACCTCGACTTACCTGGCCTCCGACGAGGCCGACGCCGTCGAGTTCGTCCGCGAACTGCTCGACTTCCTGCCCTCCAACAACCTCGCCGAGGCCCCGGTGCTGGAGCACCAGCAGGAACTGGAGGTCGACGACGACGACCTCGCCCTGGACGCGCTGATCCCGGACTCGGCCAACCAACCGTACGACATGCGCAAGGTCATCGAGCAAATTGTCGACGACGCCCACTTCCTCGAGATGCAGTCCCTCTATGCCCCGAACGTGATCATCGGCTACGGCCGGGTCGAGGGCCACACGGTGGGCATCGTGGCCAACCAGCCCATGCAGTTCGCCGGCACCCTGGACATTGCGGCCTCGGAAAAGGCCGCCCGCTTCGTCCGGCACTGCGATGCCTTCAACATCCCCATCATCACGCTCGTGGACGTGCCGGGCTTCCTGCCGGGCAAGGACCAGGAGTTCCAGGGCATCATCCGCCGCGGCGCCAAGCTGCTCTACGCGTATGCCGAGGCCACCGTGCCCAAGCTGACCGTGATCACCCGCAAGGCCTACGGCGGGGCCTACATCGTGATGGGCTCCAAGAAGCTCGGCGCGGACCTCAACCTGGCCTGGCCCACCGCCCAGATCGGCGTCATGGGCGCCCAGGGTGCCGTGAACATCCTGTACCGCCGCGAACTCGCCGCGGTGGCCGAGGACGGCGGCGACGTCGAGGCCAAGCGCGCCGAGGTGATCCGCCAGTACGAGGAAGAGCTGCTCAACCCCTACCAGGCCGCCCAGCTCGGCTACGTGGACGCCGTCATCGCACCGTCCGAGACCCGGCTGCAGATCATCAAGGGCCTGCGCGCCCTCCGGGACAAGCGGGCAGCCCTGCCCGCCAAGAAGCACGGGAACATCCCGCTGTGATCCCCACCCGCCCCCTAACCTCGCAAGTCCCCACCGGCTCCCAGCCTTCGCAAGCTCAGGCCGGGTCCCTCGCCGGCGTGGGCCCACGGCCAGAAGGACCCGCCGACAGCCTCGACTCGCCGCTTCTCTCAGTCGTGAAGGGCGAACCGACGCCGGAAGAGCTGGCGGCGCTGACCGCCGTCGTGCTGTCCCTGGGGCAGACCCAGCAGGCGGCACCGGAAAGCCCCGGCGTCCGGCACTGGGTCCGCCGGCAGCAGCTTCGGCTGGCGCCGAGGCCCGGTCCGCAGGCCTGGCGCCGCAGCCTGGGCTGAGCCGACGCGGTTCAGCGTCCTGGCAAGGCCTGCCCGCAGCCGAAATCTGCACGGGAGAGTTGCGCGCGAAAAAGTTCAGTGACTCTTTCATAACCGCGGCGGCCGGGCTAGTCTCGTCGGGTGACTACCGAAATCATCGCCTCAGACAACACTGCCCCCGCGCGCCAGCAGACGGCCATTGACGCCGTCGCCGACGCCTACACGGACACCCTGATCCGGCTTAACCCGAGCTTCGCCACCGAACTCGGCCTGCCCGGGCACGAGACGGAGTACCAGGATTTCTCCCCCGCCGGCCACGAGGAATTCGCGGCCGCCGCCCGCGAGGCACTTGCGGCGCTGGACGGGCTGGAGCCGGTTGACGACGTCGACGCCGTCACCCTCGATGCCATGCGCGAGCGGTTGGGCCTGCAGCTGGAAATCCACGAATCGGGCTGGGCCACGGCCGATCTGAACAACATCGCCTCCCCGTCCCAGGACATCCGCGCGATCTTTGACCTCATGCCGACGGATACCGCCGGGCAGTGGGAGCACATCGCGGGTCGGGCCCACAATGTCACCGCCGCCATCGACGGCTACATCGAGTCGCTGCGTTCGGCGATGCAGGACGGCAAAGTGGCCGCGGCCCGCCAGGTTTCGATCGTGATCGAGCAGGCCACCAAGCACGCCGCGGACGACGGCTTCTTCGCCAAGCTCGCCGCCGGCGCCAAGACCGCGGACGGCCCGCTCCCGGCGGAACTGCAGTCCCGGCTCGACGCCGGCGCGGCAGCTGCCCGGGTGGCGTACTCCCGGCTCGCAGGTTTCCTCGAGTCCGAGCTCCTGCCCGTCGCCCCGGCCAAGGACGCTGTGGGCCGCGCCCGCTACGCCCTGGCCTCCCGGGACTTCCTCGGCGCCACCGTGGACCTGGAGGAGACCTACGCTTGGGGTGTCCAGGAACTCGACCGCCTCATCGCCGAACAGGAACGGGTGGCTGGCGAAATCCGGCCCGGCGCCACGGTGGAGGAAGCCAAAGAGATCCTCAACAACGATCCCGCCCGCCAGCTCAAGGGCACCGACGCCCTCCAGGCCTGGATGCAGGAACTGTCCGACAAAGCCGTCGCGGAGCTCGCCGGCGTCCACTTCGAGATCCCGGACGTCATGAAAACGCTGGAGTGCCGGATCGCGCCCACCGATGAAGGCGGCATCTACTACACGGGACCCTCGGAGGACTTCAGCCGCCCGGGCCGCATGTGGTGGTCCGTGCCGGCCGGTGAAGACACCTTCACCACGTGGGCCGAAACCACCACCGTGTACCACGAGGGCGTGCCCGGCCACCACCTCCAGGTCGCCACCGCCACCTACCGCCGGGAGCTGCTGAACAAGTGGCGCCGCAGCGTGTGCTGGACCTCGGGCCATGGCGAAGGCTGGGCACTCTACGCGGAGAAGCTCATGCAGGAGCTCGGCTACCTCAATGATCCCGGCGACCACATGGGCATGCTGGACATGCAGCGCATGCGTGCGGCCCGCGTGGTGTTCGACATCGGCGTGCACCTGGAACTCGAAGTCCCCGAGCGCTGGGGCAGCGGCATCTGGACCTCCGAGAAGGGCTTTGACTTCCTCCGCGCCAACCTGCCGATCAGCGAGGGGCAGCTGAAGTTCGAGTTCACCCGCTACCTGGGCTGGCCGGGACAGGCCCCGTCCTACAAGGTGGGCCAGCGGCTCTGGGAGCAGATCCGGGAAGAGCTGGAATCCCGCCCCGGCTTCGACCTCAAGGCCTTCCACACGAAGGCCCTGAACATCGGCTCGGTGGGCCTGGACACCCTCAAGCGCGCGCTCCTGGGGTAAGCCGGGTTCCGTGGGCTGACCTGCACGGACAGTGGGCAGACGGCCGGTTGGGGCGACTATTCGCGGGGCGAAGTCGCCGCAGCCGGCCGTCCGTCTGTCCCGGGCAAATGGACCTTGGCCCAATAGTCGACTAGTCTCTGGGGGACACATTTTCTGGGCTTTTGAACGCCCGGGTCGGCGGCTGGGGCTGCGACTCAAGTGTCCGGTGTACCTTTGCCCTCCGGCAGGGCGCCGGTCATGCAAGTACCTCCGCAACTGCGGCATGGTCTTGCTGACTGTCAGTATGCGCGCGTCGTCCCCGCAGCAATTACGCGGGACAACGCCTATGAACCAGGCGCATGCATAGAGGTACCAGCACCTTGGTCTCCGGTGCGAGCTATTGACAATAGAATCCCGCGTGAACGAATAGCGCCAGCATCCCGGCGCTCCGCGAAGGAGCGCAGAGGAAAAGCCAGGCGCTGAGCTTCTGCCGGAACCTCGCTGAGGCATCCTGCAGCGGCTGACGATTGCCGGGCATACACAAGACCCCATATTGGAGCCCCTATGAGGAATATCGCCTCATTCCTAAGTCCACCGACCAATGACGCCGCGAAAGCGCGGACGCGGATCCGGAAGCGCACAGCGGCATCCGTGGTTGCGACGGCCGTCGTCGTGGCTGCGGCCACGCTTAGCGCCCCGGCACCCCTGAACGCCGCGACGCCGACTGCCACGCCCACCGCTACGACAACGGCGTGCAATCCGCTGCCCTTCAACCTCCCGGCGCCCG
The DNA here is from genome assembly GCF_056395875.1 of Arthrobacter sp. 05T45. Lineage (NCBI taxonomy): Bacteria > Bacillati > Actinomycetota > Actinomycetes > Micrococcales > Micrococcaceae > Arthrobacter > Arthrobacter sp. 05T45. The sequence continues at coordinate 231,864 of NZ_JBFTKI010000005.1, forward strand.
CGAACCGGCACACCTCGGTGAAGAAGGCGTGGGCCTACTACTTCCCGCCGTTCCCGCTCGCAGTCGACAGCCCCGACGCCACCCGCGACGTCTACCCGCGCTGGATGGACACCCACAACTCCGCCAACGGCGCGTACGACCTCCGGGACCGTCCGGCTGCTCCCCAGCGTGCAACCCAGACCACCTGGCGGCAGGCCGATTTCGAGAAGGAGGTCCGGCAGGCAGTCGGAGCGGGCCTGGACGGATTCATCTGGGAATACAACAGCTCCACCGATATCCGCTGGCAGCAGCTGCCGGCCATGCTCGCCGCCGCCAAGGCGGTTGACCCAGGCTTCAAGATCATGCTCAGCCCGGACTTCAACACGGCCGCCGGCTCCACCTCTGACAGCGTTTACAACAACGTCATGAAGGTGAAGGACGACCCGTCCATCTACCGGAACAATGCCGGCATCGTGCTCGCCCCGTTCTTCCCGGAACGCAAGACTCCCTCGTGGTGGGACGGGCTCCGGAGCCGCCTCGCCTCCTCCGGCGTCAAATCCAACCTCGTACCCATCTTCATTTCGTGGGGCGGAGGAACCCAAAAGACGGACTGGAACAATTCGGTGTCCGGGTATTCGCAATGGGGCACCCGCACCGCCAGCGGCGTTCCGACCCTCGCCAAGGAAAGCGCTGAAGCCCACCGCCGCGGCAAGACCTACATGCAGCCGGTGGCGTTCGAGGATTCACGGTCCTACGACGGGCGGTACTGGGAGTCGTCCAACAGTTCCACCCTGCGCGATTCCCTGGCCTCGGCGGTCACCAGCAACGCCGACTCCATTGCGCTCATCGCCTGGAACGACTACACCGAGTCCTGGGTGGCACCTTCCAAGGACCGCGGCTATGCCGTGCTGGACATGGCTGCCTACTACATTTCCTGGTTCAAGAACGGGGTCAAGCCCGCGATCACCCAGGATGCCTTGTACTGGAGCCACCGCTCGCACCCCACGAACGCTCCGTATTCGATGACCCCCATCGGTCGCAACGGCAAACCCACGCCGATGTACATCCCGAACGGTGACGCGGCGAAGAACGAAGTAGAACTCGTGGCCGTGCTGAAGACTCCGGGGCGCCTGACCATCACCCAGGGCAGCAACGTCAAGACCATGGACGCCCCGGCCGGGCTGACCTCCTTCAAGGTTCCGCTCGTGGCCGGGACCACACCGTCCTTCAAGCTCGCACGCAGCGGGGCCACGGTCCAGACAGTCACCAGCAACACCCCGGTGCGCTCCTCCGTGGCGTACCAGGACATGATTTACCACGCAGGCGGCGGCGTCGCAGGCACCTGCGCACGCTAGGCCCTCCCTGCCCGGGATGGCAGTTCGCGGCAGTGTTTCTCCAGAGCATTGCCGCGAACCGTCATCCCGCGCCTCACCGGGCGGCCCGGGCCGCCCGGCGACGAGACAATCGCCACACCGCTTGCCGGAATAACTTCACAAAAGCCCCTGCCGGCGCGGCAAGCCCGGGCATTCCGCGGCGCGGGGCCACCTGTGGCGCCGTAACATTTCTCAACATCCGTTCGTCATGCTATTGGCAACGGTCCTAGCGTGTTCCGGTGACCACTCAGACAAGCACCCCCGCACCCGCTGGAAAGACCGGGTTCCAGCTGCCCAAATGGGCCGGCTCGTTCGGCTTCCAGATCATTGCCGCCCTGATCGTCGGCCTGGGCCTTGGCCTGCTGGCCAAGTACACCGGCAGCACCAAGGCCAACCCCAACGCCCTCGGCACCACGCTGCAGACCATCGGCTCGAGCTACGTCTCGCTGCTGCAGACCGCCGTGGTCCCCCTGATCTTCACCGCCGTCGTCAGCTCAATTTCCAACCTGCGCGCCGTTTCCAACGCGGCCCGGCTGGCTTGGAACACGCTGCTCTGGTTCGCGATCACCTCGCTAATCGCCGTGCTAATCGGCATCGGCCTGGGCGTGCTGCTGCAGCCCGGCGCCGGAACCGGCATCAGCCAGGAAGCGAAGTACGCCGGCAAGTCCGGTGACTGGTGGGCCTTCCTGACCGGGCTGTTCCCGAAGAACTTCCTGGGCCTCGGCGCGACCACCACCGTCACTGACGGCGTCGCCACCACCGCCGTGAGCTTCAACGTCCTCCAGATCCTGGTAATCGCGATCGCCGTCGGCATCGCCGCGCTGAAAGTGGGCAAGGCGGCCGAGCCGTTCCTGGCCCTGAACGCCTCCGCCCTCGCCGTCATCCAGAAGGTCCTCTGGTGGATCATCCGGATCGCGCCGCTGGGCACGGTCGGCCTGATCGGCAACGCCGTGGCCGTCTACGGCTGGGACACCATCGGCTCGCTCGGCAAGTTCACCGTGGCGATCTACATCGGCCTGGCGCTCGTGCTGTTCGTGGTCTACCCCGTGCTGATCCGCAGCCACGGACTGTCCATCAAGCAGTACTACTCCGGCGTGTGGCCGGCCGTGCAGCTGGCCTTCGTCTCCCGCTCCTCGATCGGCACCCTGCCGCTGACCCAGCGCGTGACCGAACGAAGCCTGGGTGTCCCCCGCGCCTACGCCTCCTTCGCCGTGCCGCTCGGCGCGACCACCAAGATGGACGGCTGCGCGGCGATCTACCCGGCCGTGGCGGCGATTTTCGTGGCCCAGTTCTTCGGCATCCAGCTCGACTTCACCCAGTACCTGCTGATCGCACTGGTGTCCGTGCTCGGCTCTGCCGCGACCGCCGGCACTACGGGCGCCGTCGTGATGCTGACGCTGACGCTCTCCACGCTGGGACTGCCGCTGGCCGGCGTCGGCCTGCTGCTGGCCATCGACCCGATCCTGGACATGGGACGCACCGCCGTCAACGTGGCCGGGCAGGCATTGATCCCGGCGATCGTGGCCAAGCGCCAGGGCATCCTGGACGAAACGCTGTACAACGCGCCGCGGAACGGCGATCCGTTTAGCGACGACGTCGATGGCACCGCGGCCGTCGACCCCTCCGCCGCCGCCACTCCCGCGGCAGGACGGGACGAGCGGGAACTGGCTGACGCCAGGGCGTAACAACAGAACGAGTGTTCACCAGAGAAGTCCCCTGGAATCCCGGGGACTTCTCTGGTTTACCGGCTTCGGCTTTTAGCCGGCATCGGCCCGAGTCCGCACGTGCCTAGTGTCCGCCGATCACACCCTTTTCGGCGGCCTTGGTGACTGCGTCCGCTTCTGCCTGGGTCAGGGTGCCGTCCTTGACGGCCTGGTCCAGCCGGGGCTTCAGTGCCGCGGCGTGATTGGCCTGTTCCGCGGTACGCAATTCCTCCAGGGCAGCGGTGACCTTGGCTTCATCGATGCCGAGCGACTTCGCCAGGGACGCGGCCAGGGCCTTCTCCATCGCGGCGCGGTCCGGCTTCTGCCCTGGGGCCGGCGGGGTGGCCGGCCTGTTGGCGTCGCGGAAAGTCTTCAGGGCGTCGGTGACCTTCGCCTCGTCGACGCCGAGCTTGGCGGCGAGTTCTTTGGCGCGGGCGCCGAACTCCGCACCGCCGTGGCCGCGGTGTCCGCCGCGCATGCCGTAGCCGTCGGCGAAGTTGTTCCCGGGAGCACTCGAGCTGGGTGTCGGGGCGGGCGTCGGCGTCGTGGTGGCGGAGGCCATCCCGGCGACCCCGAGCCCTGCGCCCAGTGCAACGGCCGCCGCCCCGAGGCCGAGTGCGATTTTCGTTGTGCGTGACATCTGCTGTCTCCTGGATCTGCCGCGCGGTGACGGCGCTTGAAGCTGATGGTTCGTCCGGGGAAGGCTGCTCCACGAGCATCTTCAGTCTGCACCTGCCCCAGCAGAGATAGCTGTTTCCCAGCTTTCACTTTCCTGTGAATCCGGCAGGGACGCTCAGAGGGCAAAAAGAGGGCAAAATGGCGGCAAAGGTGGATAGGCTCTGGGCATGCTGATCGTCACTTCGAATGACATCCCGGGCCACCGGATCGACGCCGTCTTCGGCGAAGTCATGGGCCTGACCGTCCGCTCCCGGGACATCACGGCCCAGCTCATGGCGGGCTTCCGTTCCCTGGGCGGCGGCGAGGTGCTGGAAATGACGAGGGCCCTCTACGACAGCCGGCAGGATGTCATGGCCCGGATGGTGGCCGAGGCCGAGCAGCGCGGCGCCAACGCCATCGTTACCATGCGCTTCGATACATCGGCGATCGGGCAGAACTGGACGGAGATCTGCGCCTACGGCACAGCCGTTTTTGCCATTCCGCTCTCGCAGAATGAGCCCGGGGCAACGGGCCAGTCGATCTACCTGACCAATTCCGGCGACGCGGCAGCCCAGCTCAAGCCTTGAGCGCCAATCCTGCCAGCCCCCACCCCTGGAAAATACTTGCCCAGAGTGCAAACATGCACGTAGTGTAAGCGCGTGTCCCCATCGCCCTCCCCCTCCGCCGCCCACGCCGCCGCATCCGGCGACCTCGGTGTCCCCTCGCGCCGCGAACTAAACAAGGCCGCTACCCGGCAGGCCATCACGGACGCCGCCATGGACCTGCTCCGCACGCGGGGACCCGGAAACTTCACGGTGGAGGACATCGCCGACGCCGCCGGGATCTCCCGGCGCACGTTCTTCAACTACTTCGGCAGCACCGAGGCGGCGCTCGCCTCGGTGACGTTCGGCTTCCTGGACACGGCACTTCAGCAGTTCCGGCTCCGCCCGGCAGGCGAGCCCATCCTGGAATCGGCCCGCGCAGCCCTCGTTGAACTGGCCGATCCCATGACCGTCGCACCGGTGGCCGAGCTCTACAGCCTGGGCCAGACCAACCCCCAGCTCAGCCGCTCCGAGCTGGAAGCCTGGGACCACTGCACCGAACAGATCATCGAAGCCGCCCGCGAACGCTTTGCGCTGACGGCGGCCGGCGACGTCGACGAGCTCTACCTCCGCGCCCTCGCCGGCTCCGTCATCTCGTGCGGAAAAGCCGCCATGGATGTCTGGTTTGCCCGCTGCGGCGGCGACCTGACCCCCGAGTCCCTGTCCGTCCTGCGCCAGCTCCTGATCGATTCCATGGGCCTCCTCGGCTCCGGATTCGCGTCCCACTCCCCCGCCACCCCTTCCCCAGATCGGCACTGACATGGCCCTGTTGCTCTACCGTCTCGGCAAGTTCTCCTACCGCCACCGCTGGCTCGTCATCTCCCTCTGGCTCGCCGTCCTGGTGGCCGTCGGCGGCGCGGCTGCGGCCTTCCACGGCACCATGTCCAACAACTTCCAGATCCCCGGCACTGAAACCCAGCAGATGGCGGACAAGCTGAAGCAGGAGCTGCCCAAGTCCTCCGGCGGCTCGGCCGGCATCGTCTTCGAGTCGCAGAACGGCCAGTTCACGCAGGCCGGCAAGGACGCGGTCTCGGCTGCGCTGACCAAGCTGAAAGCCCTCCCCGATGTTCAGGGCACCGTGGACCCGTTCGCCACCCAGGCCCAGCTGGACAAGGCCGTCACGGACCTTGCCGCCGGCGAGCAGCAGGCATCCGCAGGACAGGCGCAGCTGGACGCGTCGGCCGCCCGACTGGCCGCCGGCAAGGCCCAGCTGGCCGCCGCCGAGCAGCAGATGACCGCGGCCGGCATGTCCGCCGAGGCCATCGACGCCCAGCTTGGCCAGCAGAAGGCTGCCCTCGCCGCGGGCCAGGAGAAGCTCGACGCCGGGACCAAGGAACTCGAGGCCGGCGCGGCCAAGCTCGCCCTGGCCAAACGCCAGTTGGAGGCCTCGCAGGGCATGCGGTTCGTATCCGAGGACGGCACTGCGGCAATCGCCCAGGTCCAGTTCAAGACCTCGATCAACGGGCTGGCCCCCGCCGTGCGCCAGCAGGTCCAGGACATCGCCCACGAAGTCTCCTCTGCCGGCGTGACCGCCCTGGCCAGCAAGGAAATCACAGAGGACGTCTCCGAACTGTTCGGCATCTCGGAGATCCTCGGCATCGCCATCGCGGCGCTGGTGCTCATCGTGATGCTGGGAACCCTGATCGCCGCCGGGCTCCCCCTGCTGATGGCCCTGGTCGGTGTGGCGGTGGGCGTCGGCGGCACCTTTGCCCTCAGCGGCGCCGTCGACATGAGTTCCATCTCCCCGATGTTGGCGCTTATGCTGGGCCTCGCCGTCGGCATCGACTACTCCCTGTTCATCGTCAACCGGCACCGCGGCCAGCTCCTGGCCGGCATGGACGGCGAGGAATCCGTCGCCCTCGCCACCGGCACCTCCGGCAACGCGGTGCTGTTCGCGGGCCTGACCGTCGTCATCGCCCTCGCGGCCCTCGTGATCCCGGGCCTTCCCTTCCTGGCCGTGATGGGCCTGTCCGCCGCCGCAACGGTGGCAGTCGCCGTCGTCGTCGCTCTGACCCTCACCCCCGCCGTCCTGTCCCTGATCGGGCCCCGGCTCATCTCCCGCCGGGTCTGGGCCAAGGCGGAAAAGCACAACGCCGCCCCCGGCCACGAGAGCGCGGACCGTGCCCGCGACGAACGCCGCAGCAAACAGGGCTGGGGCGGACTCGTCACCCGGCACCCGGTCCTGGCACTGCTGGCCGGCGTCCTGCTGCTGGGCATCGTGGCGCTGCCAGCCAGCCAGTTGCGGCTGGCCCTGCCCGACGGCGGGTCCGAGCCTGTGGAGTCGCAGGCGTTCAAGGCCTATGACGTCACCGGCCGCAGCTTCGGCGAAGGCATGACGGGCCCGATCGTGGTGGTGGGCGACTTCCCGGCCGGCCTGAGCGCGGAGGAAGCCACAGCCAAGCAGCTCGACGTCGCCGACATCCTCCGTGGCACTGGCAACGTCACCGCCGCCATTCCTGTGGCGCTGAGCGAGGACCGCCGCACCGCGGTGTTCCAGGTCATCCCGCGGGAGGGCCCGGCCAGCGCGAGCACTGTCCAGGTGGTCTCCGAGCTGCGCGCCGAAAAGGACCGCATCAAGGAATCCACCGGGGTCAGCATCGGCCTCACGGGGCAGACTGCCGGCAACGTCGACGTCTCCGCCAAACTCGGCGATGCCCTGCCCCCGTACCTGGCCATCGTCGTCGGGCTGTCCCTGATCCTGCTGTTGCTCGTGTTCCGCTCCATCGTGGTACCGCTGCTGGCCACGGGCGGTTTCCTGCTCTCGCTCGCGGCCGCCTTCGGAGCCGTCGTCGCGGTCTACCAGTGGGGCTGGCTGGGAACGGTGTTCGGCGTCGAAAACCCGGGCGCCGTGCTGAGCTTCCTGCCAATCATCCTGATCGGCGTGCTGTTCGGGCTGGCCATGGACTACCAGGTGTTCATCACCTCGGGCATGCGTGAGTCCTTCATGCACGGGGAATCGGCCCGGCATGCGGTCCGCACCGGCTTCAGCCATGCCGCGTCCGTAGTCACCGCCGCCGCCATCATCATGGTCAGCGTGTTCGCCGGCTTCATCTTCTCGCACCTGAACATGGTCCGGCCGCTTGGCTTCGCGATGGCCTTCGGTGTCCTGGTGGACGCGTTTGTGGTCCGCATGACGATCGTTCCGGCCGTGATGTACCTTCTCGGCGAGAAGGCGTGGTGGCTGCCCCGCTGGCTGGACCGGATCCTGCCGGACGTCGATGTCGAGGGCGCCAAGCTCCGGCCCGCGGCTTCAGCCTCAGCTTCGGCCGACAGCGAGCCCGAGCCGGAGGAGATCGGCGCGCGCTAAAGCCCGACGAGTTGCCCTAAAGCCGCCCGCTGATCGTTTCGATCGGCGGGCGGCTTTTTCGTGCGTGCAAGCCTGGACAGCTTGAGATCCGTTCGACGCCGGTTCCCCACCAACGCCGCAACGGGTCACATTCGAACTTTGCTCACTAACTTCTGCCATCCGGCCGGAAAGCAAGCCCTGTCGGTAGTATCTCCGGCATGGAAACTTTCCTCTGGCCGGGCTGTGAGTCCACTCACGGCGAGACCAACGTCGCCGTGCTCGTGCCGGGTGCGGGTTACAAGGTCGAATCGCCTCTTCTTTACTGGCCTGCAGAACAGTAGCGAGACCGCGGCTGGCAAGTGCAGGCAATTCGCTGGACCGACGATGATGAACCTGGGGATGACCCCCACGGGTTCGCGGCTCGTGCAGTTCAGCAGGCGTTCGCTGAGTTTCCGCACGCCGACCATCGACTCATCGTGGCCAAGTCGTTTGGTACGTTCTCGATTCCTTGGGCGGAAGAGGCTCAAGTGCCAGCTATTTGGCTCACACCGATCCTCACGGATGACGTCCTTCGGCGGACACTTGCTGAAACAAGTAAGCCGGATTTGCTCATCGGTGGATCCAAAGACAAGTTTTGGGCAACCGCTGCGTTGTCAGAAACCGCACCGACGTTCGTTGACATTCTGGACGCCAATCACTCGTTGGAAGTCCCGAAGGACTGGCGTGCCTCCTTGGCCGCACACGTTCAGGTGTTCACGGCCATTGAGCGATTCCTAACCAGCCGACTCCTCTAACCGTCCCACTTCCTTCATCGGGAGAAAGTGCATCTCAAACCACGTGAAGCCGGGCCGCTCAGGCCGCCAGTGAGCCTGAGTGCCGCATACGCTTGAGCGTCTTCGCGCGATGCCGCTCGTCGCGGCGCTGGCGGCGGGAATCCGCGCTCGCTTCGCCGGCAGGCGTTCCGGGCAGGGGCGGCGCTGTGGAACGGTACGTGTGGCCGGTGGGGGTGGTGAGTTCGATGGTGTGCCTCGCGCCGATGCTCGAGGCGGATCCGGGTGCGGCTTCGGGGCTGGGGCGTGCTTTCCAGCCGGGGGTTTCTTTGGTGTGGTTGCAGGCTTCGCAAAGTCC